>CAZRXE010001275.1:0-3672 GCA_964603695.1 uncultured Heliomicrobium sp. | reverse complement strand
TGCTCCAATCGCCTTTGCTGTTGAGCTTCGTGCCGTTGGCGAGCTTTTCGGCAAAGGTCAGGGTCTTGGTCGCTTCGTCAAAGGTAACGGTCGCCGTGTCTTTATAAGCGCCGGCGTCGGTCTTGCCTTCGATCACCGCGCTGAGCGATTTGCCATCGGCGGCTTTGGTAAAGGTGACAGTGCCTTCACGCGGTGCAGGTGCAAGTGCGCTATCGCGTCCGATGTATTTGAATTCCCAGGTGCCGACGAAATAGTCCAGCGATTGTTTTTGCTGCGGTTGAATGTCAGCGCGCGGACGAGGTGGCCCGCTGCGATTCGAGGCTGGCGCTCCACCTGCATTTGCCGTGGTCAACGGCCCATCAGAATTAGAGCTGACCCGTTTCAGATCGAGGTCGAAGGTAATCGCCTGCCCGCCAAAATCCAGCGCGCCCTGCCCTTTCATCGCTTCGCCTGCGAGCTTGAATTTGTAATTGATCGTCAACGCACCTTGCGGGGTTTCGACATCAGCTTTGGCGGTAACATCGTCGCCCGCAATAACGACATCTTTGATCGTCATTTCCATGCCGGGGCGCAAACCGGCGCTACGACCGGAATATTGATCCCCTTCGCGTTTGAAGATGACGACGGTGTCACGTTCGCCCTGCGGGGATTGAATTTTCCCTTCCCACCGTCCAGCCAATTTATCTTGTGCCATTGCGGTTACAGCAAAGAGTAAGCAACCGATAGCAAACACAAAGCGATTCATCTAATCCTCCCTGACAAAGAATAACGGCAGGAGTGCCCACAGAAACGCGTGTAGGCATACGCAAACTTAACGGAGCGAGGTGAGGCCTAGCCTTGAACGCACACACGCGCTTCTGTGGACACTCCTGCACGCAAGAAACCTAGCGCGACGCGGTTTCCGTCCGCATGTTTTGTTTGTCAATCGTGTAATCCAACCAGCCGATCATCATCTCTTCCCACGTCTGATCGCCCCAACGGACGGTGATCGAAGGATCAGGATTGAATTTATTGCCCGCCGAATTGTCGTGATGCGCGACGCATTCTATGCGGCTGCCTTTTGGCACAGCAATCGGTTCTTTCACGAAATAAGAAATCTGCCAGTTGAAATCATAGCGCGGCACTTTGAGCAGCATCTTCGACGTGCCGTCAGGATAGACGAGCTTATATTCAAAGTCTTTGCCGCGCACGTGCATGTGCGGCATGAAGCTGTGAATATGGGCATCTTCAGTAAACGTGAAAGACGAGCGCGATTCAAAATTCGCATCGCCCGGCGGAATCACCAGTGTGCCGGGATTTACGGTGACGCCCTTGGTAATCATGCGCTTTTCGACTGGCGCTTTGGCAAACCACATGCCGACGCTGGTGCGATCTTTCGCCGCTTGGCCTGTGGTTGTGTAGTGCATTTGGAACACTAGTACGGAACCTTTTTTGACCAGCTTCGCGTTACCGTTCTTCAGCGTCAGAGGCGACATTCCCGGAGCCCAACCAACCAACATCCCGTCAGGATTCATGTTCGAGCCACGCGGGCGATTTTGTTGTTGGGCGCGTTGCGGGTCATTCGCCGTTGCGGCTTCGGGATTCACACGCGCCGTGCCGGTGCGGATTTCGCCTTCAGGCGGCAGCGGCCCTTGATCGGGTTCGCGTACGCTGATGATCACGTGATGCACAACGCTCGGATCGCCGCGTTTGATTTCGGCAAACTGGACATACTTGTCTTCCGTGAAATTCGTATGCACGGCGTAGTACTTATACGGCACCGTTCCGTCTTTCGGAATGTCCGCCGCTTCCGGTAAGGGGAAGACCACATCGGGCTTGCCAAACTTCCACCCCTCGTCCTTAAACTTTGGTGCTGGCGGTTGATCTTTCGCGTCGCCTTCTTTCGCGCCGCCATCAACCCAAGCTTTAATTGTGTCAATTTCGACTTGAGTCAGGCTGCGATCATTCTTGAATTCGCCGACGTGCGGATCGGCTAACCACGGGGGCATCGTGCGATTGACGACGACCTCGCGGATGGACTTTGCCCACGGGCGGATTTCCTGATAGCTCAGGAACGACATCGGCGCGGCTTCGCCCGGACGATGGCATTCGGCGCACCGACCATACAGAATCGGCGCGACATCTTTGTTGAAGGTCACCGCCGAATTGCCTTTCGATTTGGCTGCATCACTTGAGGCAGCCACCGAACCGAGGATGATGACCGCGCCGATTAAGAGCACAGCCAATAAAGCAAGCTTTCGTTTCATACGATTGGTCTCCAGAGTAAGCAGTTACATATACGAGCCGCCTGTAACCAGCAGGACGTGCCCCGTAACATAATCAGAAAGTGGTGAAGCCAGAAAAAGCACCGGCCCCGCGGCTTCTTCCGGCGTTCCGCCTCGTCCGAGGGGAATAAACTTCATTGCATTTTGGCGCATTTGTTCGGGGATGCCGAGTTGTACTTCATTTTCTCCGACGTGTACAGGCTTTTGTTCTTCCTTCGCCTGCGTTAGACGCGTCTCGATAAAGCCATAGGCCACGGCATTCACGTTAATGTTGAAGCGCCCCCATTCTTTCGCCAAGGTCTTCGTCACGCCAACGATGCCCATCTTGCCGGCGGAGTAATTCACCTGTCCCGGATTGCCTGCGACGCCGGAGGTCGAGGACACGTTGACGATTTTGCGATGCACGCGCTGGCCTGCCGCAACCTCTTGCTTGGCAACTTCGCGCATGTAAGGCACAGCGGCGCGAATGAGGCGAAATGGCGCTTTCAGATGCACATCAATCATCGCATCCCACATCTCATCCGTGACGTTTTGCACCACGCCATCCCACGTATAACCGGCGTTGTTCACGATGATATCGAGTTGCTTGTATTCCTGAATCGCCGTCTGCACGATCTGTTCGGGAAAGTCCGGGGCAGTCACGCTGCCGACACAGGCCCTCGCCACGCCGCCCGAAGCATTGATCGCATTCACGACGGCTTCCGCCACTTCGCCGTCCATATCATTCACGACGACGTGCGCGCCGTGCTCGGCAAACAACGTGGCAATCGCCCGGCCAATGCCGCGCCCGGAACCGGTCACAATCGCAGTTTTTCCTTCGAGCAATTTCATCGGTTAGTTTCCTGTATCCCTTCGTTTGTACAACACCTTGGCCGTGTAACTCACGACGACTTGTTCGTGTTGATTGATGACTTCGCTGCGTGTCGTGATGACACCACTCTGCGCATCGCGTTCCGTTTTTTCGATTACCGCTTGTCGCACATGAATGGTATCGCCAATGAATGTCGGTTTGACGAAGCGCAACTTGTCCAAACCATAAAACGCCATCAAGCCATCCGACGGCGGCTCCATTCGCAACGCCAGCCCGGTCGCAACCGAAAAAATCAACGCCCCGTGTGCAATGCGTTGCCCAAACGGCCCTTTCGCGGCCCATTCTTTGTTCGTGTGGAGTTCGTACCAATCGCCCGTCAACCCGGCGAAGTTGACAATATCAGCTTCGGTGATCGTGCGTCCGGCACTGCTAGACTCTTCGCCTACCACGAAATCCTCGAAGTATTTCCCTCTGCTCATGCGCTGTCCTGAAAGGTTAGTTGTAGTGCGTAACGAAAGTCGGACGCTAAAAATACCACCAAGCGATTCGTCTACTCAAGACTGACCGGTCGGTAAGCTAAAATTATTGTAACGGGTC
>CAZRXE010001274.1:0-16087 GCA_964603695.1 uncultured Heliomicrobium sp. | reverse complement strand
CGATGTCCACGACCCGCAGGGAACTTTCGGCCTGCAAATAACGATTGACCAGACTGGTCATGTGTTCATAAGAACTCGTGTGCATAATCTCAATCGTTCCTTTCGACGTGTGCGGACGAATCAGTACTGCTTGCGGTACTGATTTATAAATATCCCGCGATCAAGGCGCGGTGACCGCTGGCGAATTGCTCGTAAGCATCGGGCGGCGGCGGCAAAACCTCGACGCGGCTAAACCCCAAGCGCTGCATCGTCCACAGCAACGCTTCCTTACCCGGACACAAAGACAGGTCGGAAAGTCCTCCGACGGTGGAATCTTTTTCCGCAGTCTGATCAATCACGGCAAAAGAGCCGTGCGCTTCTTTTTTGGAGTTTTTGCTGCCCCAACTGAAATCGCCGCAAGCTTCAATCGCGTACTGCGCTTCGACAATCACCATCCGGCGAGCCAGGTCTTTGGCCAGTCGCAGTAAACCGATAGGGTTTTCGGTTTGGAAAATCAGCCCCAGCAAGAGCACGACATCGAACTGGCCGAACTGTTTCGGGTTGATGCGAAACACGTCCAGATGGCGGAAATGCAGATTGTCCAGTTGCCAGGCGCGGCGAATCAGATCGGCGTCCTGAATGTTGACCGCTCGCGCGTCAATGCCGACCACGTGCCGAAAATCGCTTTGCGCCAGTTTGAGCGAGAAGAAGCCCTGATTGCAGCCAATATCCAACGCCGTCAGTGAAGCGGACCGATCCAGATCGGCGACAGCGCTTTCGATCATTTTCCAGCGCGTGTCGTGAATCACTTCCACTTCCGGCGGCAGAGTGCAATCGGTTTGCCTGCCGCTGGGCAGATCGAAGCGATAAAACCAGCGCCGTTCCAGTGCCAATGCTTCCAGCGGAGTGAGTTCGGCCATTGGCGAAATCGTCCGAACGACGGCGGCTTTTTCAGCTTCAACGGAAACGGCATCTGGAGTGTCGGCGGGCGTTTTAGCTGGCGTCTTTGATGAACGCGCGACGCCGCGCGATTCAGTGATGGCTTTGTGATAAGCCTCGACGACTTCTCCCACAGGCCCAATCGCCTTTAGCGCGCCGTGATCCAGCAGCGCGGCGCGGTCGCAAATGGACAGCGCCAATCCGACATCGTGCGTCACCAGCAACACCGTCGTTCCGCTTTGGCGAAACTCTGCCATCCGCGCGGCGCATTTATCCTGGAAGTGTTCGTCGCCGACAGCCAGCACCTCGTCCACGATCAATACATCGGGACGCGCCGCCGTCGCCACGGCAAATCCCAGGCGCATGCCCATCCCGGTCGAATAAGTTCGCAAAGGCGCGTCAATGAATTCCCATAGATCGGCGAAATCCACTATGTCGTCGAACATCGCTTCGATTTCGGCGCGTTTGAAGCCTAGCAGCGTGCCGTTCAGGAAGATGTTTTCGCGCCCGCTCAATTCCGGGTGAAAGCCCGCGCCCAATTCCAGCAGAGGAGCCACGCGCCCGCGCACCAGCACGCGCCCGCCGGTCGGTTTGAGCACGCGCGAAATGACTTTGAGCAAAGTGCTTTTGCCGGCGCCGTTATGACCGATGACGCCGAAAACCTCGCCTTCGCGCACATCGAAAGTCACTTTGCGCAGCGCCTGAAACTCTTCGTGCTTGACGCCGCCTTGCAACAGGCGGATGGCATATTCCTTGATCGTGCGAATGCGTTCGCGCGGCGCGCGGTATTCCACCGTCACCTGCTCCAAACGAATCACCGCCGCGCGCTCATCCTCGGCCTTGGCTTCGGGCTTCGGCACGCTCATCGCCGTTGTGTCAGATTCGATAAGCAAGCTCATCCGCCTTTCGCGCGAAAATCCACCAGCCGATGCCGAGCGTCAGAAACGCCACGACCGCCGCCGCCGCCAGCGTTTTCGGTCCCGCCAGCGAAGTTTGATAAAGCGGCGCGCGGAAAGCTTCCAGCAAGTGGTACATCGGGTTGAAATTAAACAGCAGGTATAACTTTCGCGGCACGATCTCCTTCGGATAAATGATCGGCGTGAAGTACATCCAAGCGGTCAGGAAAATCTGGTACATCTCCACCACGTCGGCGAAATACACAGCCATGGTTGAAAGCACCAACGCCACGCCCAGCGCGAACATCGCCGTCAACAAAATCGGAATCGGCAAAAACAGTATCGTTCCGCGAATCGGCACGCCCGTCACTACCATGATGACGAGCAGTGGGATGAGCGACAGCAACAAATTGACCAAACTCGTGCCCAGCGCCGTCGCCGCGAAAATCGCCCGCGGCAGGTAAATCCGGTTCATCAGACTGCCGCCCCACACCAGTTCGCTCATCGCCCCGCTGGTGGTTTGCGAAAAGAAGTTCCACAACACCAGGCCCGATAGCGCGTAGGCAGCGTAATGATGAGTTTTGAACCGGAAGACCTCCGAAAACACGAAAGTCAGCACCATCATCATCAGCAGCGGATTGAGCAGTGTCCAGAGAATGCCCAGCACTGAGCGTTTGTAGCGGGTCTTGATGTTGCGCGCGATCATCTGAAACAACAAATCGCGGTAGGCGATCAATTCCCGCACTTCGGTAATGATCGGCAGTTGTCGCCGCGCGGAATCATAGACAGGAATTTCGCGCGTTTCGCTCCCGGCTGGCGCAACGGACGGATGGGGAGACATGAAACTTAAAGTTACCTCTTTTGATGAATTTTGCTGCCCATTTGTGAGGGGGCGATTTTGGAACCAACAGGGCGACGGTGATCGCGGCGTCGCAAGGGGCGTTGCCGCAACGGAAGGCGAGTTTATAGGGGATGCGAAGCCTAATGTAAAGACCGCAAAAACCTGCCCCACCTGAGCATCCATCAGCCAGCCGCCCCGCACGCGCAACTCTGCCTCACGTGCCATCGAAGTGATCCGCCGACTGCCGGGAGTTCCAGGCTCAACTGTTATGTTAATTGTTAATGACGATTTCGCGGGTTCAGTTAAGCGAGAATTTCATCCGAAACCGTATTCCAATATCATGCCGCGATCATCGCGCAGCCAGTGGCGAAGAACCATTAGTTATGCACTGCCGCCCAAACGCAGTAGATGGTCAGCAGAAACGAGCAAAGAACGAGCAGGATCGTAATGGGTCGCGTAAAAGTCATGTTGATTTCCAGAGTAAAAGATTCGGACAAAACTATCGGTCGGAAGATTGAGGAAGAAGCGACCGTCAGCTATGTGGGAGCGTCAAGAGGCGCGCAGTCTACCCAGCACTCCGCCGTCCGGCAATCCGTCATCAGCGCGTCTCTTGCCTGCGCGCTTTCCTATGCGTAGTATTCGTCGCGAATCCCGAACGAACTTAAACCACTAGAGAACGAGGAGAGTATCTGAAATGCCTTATTCCGAAATGCTGATTAAACCTATGCGTGAAGAGTTGACCCGATTGGGAGTGGAAGAAACTCGCACAACGGAAGCCGTGGACGCAGCCATTCAAAACACTGCCGGAACGGTGATGGTCATCGTTAATTCAGTCTGCGGCTGCGCCGCCGGCAAGGCGCGTCCTGGCATCGCCCGGGCATTGCAACACGGCGTCCGCCCGACCAAATCCATCACGGTGTTCGCCGGTGCCGACATTGACGCCACCGACCGCGCGCGCGGTTATTTCAAAGGTTATCCGCCGTCGTCGCCTTCTATCGGGCTGATGAAAGACGGCAAGCTGGTTTATATGATGGAGCGTTACCAGATCGAAGGCCGCAGCGCCGAACAAATCGCCGGCGAACTGAGCGCCGCTTTCGACAAATTCTGCGCGCCGCTGCAACAAGCCGCGACGAGTTAACCCGGCAATCAAACCCTGAAAAAGCGTGGCTTCGGCACTTCAACTGTCTTAGTCACGCTTTTTTTATTCTTTCGCCCGCGTCAGTGTTTCAATTCATTAGCCAGCCCAGTGAATCGCCGCACGGCTTCCAGATTGTTCATCGCCACGGCCAGTGCTTTGACTGTGCCGATCATCACCACTGTTTTTTTGGCGCGGGTCAGTGCCGTGTAAAGCAGGTTGCGGCTGAGCATCAAAAAATGCGAAGTGTGCAGCGGCAGGATCACCGCCGGATATTCGCTGCCTTGAGATTTATGCACGGTGACGCAGAAACCGTGCGCCAGTTCCAGCACATCCGCCGAATCGTAATAAACCATCCGGTCGGCAAAGCGCACGCCGAGCGTTTGCTCTTCCAGGTCAATGATCTCTATGCGGCCCATGTCGCCGTTGAAGACTTCGAGTTTGTAATTGTTGACGCGCTGAATGACTTTGTCGCCGACGCGAAAGACGCGGTTGCCGCGATTGAATTCCGTCTTGCCCGCCGCCGCCGGATTGAGCGCCGCTTGCAGCACGTCGTTCAGGTTGGTTGCACCCACCAGGCCGCGATTCATCGGCGCAAGAACTTGAATGTCGCGCAGTGGATCGTAGCCGAAGCGTTTCGGCAAACTGCCCGCGACGGATTTGACGATCAAATCCACTATACGTTGCGGGTCTTCGGCTTCCAGAAAGTAACAGTCGCTCGTTTGCGTGCCGGGCGCGATTAAGGCCGGAAACTCGCCGCGATTGATACGATGGGCGTTTTGAATAATCAGACTTTCCGCCGCTTGTCGAAACACCTGATTCAAACGCGCCACGGGAACCGCGCCGGAGTTGATGAAATCGCGCAACACCGTCCCCGGCCCGACCGACGGCAACTGATCCACGTCGCCCACCAAAATCAATTGCGATTTCGTGTCCACGGCTTTCAGCAGATTGTTGGCCAGCACCACGTCAATCATCGAAGACTCGTCAATGATGACCACGTCGGCTTCGAGCGGCGATTCTTCGTTGCGCCGGAAGCCCATTTGCGAAGGATCGAATTCCAGTAAGCGATGAATGGTCTTGGCTTCGCGCCCGGTAACTTCCGCCAGCCGCTGCGCCGCGCGGCCAGTCGGCGAAGCCAGCACAATGCGCTTGCCCATCGCTTCATACATCTGCACCATCGCGCGCAGCGTGGTGGTCTTGCCGGTTCCGGGGCCGCCAGTCAGCACCAACACGCGCGATTTTGCCGCTTGCTGTAAGGCCAGCTGCTGCTCTTCGGAAAGCTGAACGCCGCGCTGCTGGACGTAACGCTCCAACCAGCTTTCGACACGCGCTGGGCTGACCTGAACATTCTGCGCAAACAGCGATTTCATTCGCCGCACGATGGAGCGTTCGGCTTGCCAGAAAGCGGGCAAGTAAATGGAGTGATCCGTCGCGCCCGGTTCCATCTTCAACCAACCTTCGTCCAGCATCATTGCCGTGGCTGCCGTCAGTCCGGCTTCTTCTTCCACATCCAGAGCCTTTGCCGCGCGTTTGGCCAATTCGCTTTGCGGCAAATAGCAATGGCCTTCTTCACTGGCTTCCAGCAACACGAAGCGCAAACCCGCCTGCAACCGCTCCGGCGCATCGGCGGGCATTCCCAGATTGCGCGCGATTTGATCCGCCGTGCGAAAGCCTATGCCGTAAATGTCCGTGGCCAGCCGGTAAGGCGTTTGCTCGACGATGCCGATTGCCTGATTGCCGTACTGTTTGAAAATCTTGACGGCGTAATGCGTCGAAACGCCGTGGCTTTGCAAAAAGAGCATGACTTCTTTCACCGCGCGTTGCTCTTCCCAGGCGTGCCGAATCATCTCCACGCGCTTGCGGGCAATGCCGGGAACTTCGCCGAGACGCGCGATTTCGTTTTCGATGATGTCGAGCGTCTTTTCTTTGAAGTGGTCAACGATGCGTTTGGCTGTGACCGGGCCGACGCCCTTGATTAAGCCGGAACCCAGATACTTTTGAATGCCTGCAATCGTCGCCGGGCGCACAACAGCGTATTCGAGGATTTTGAATTGCTGGCCGTACTGCGGATGCATTGTCCACAAGCCCGTCAAGCGCAAACTTTCGCCGGGCGAGATGGCGGAAAAATTGCCGACGGCGATGACCGGGTCTCTTTGGCTTTTGACCAGAAAGCGCAACACGGTATAGCCGTTTTGCTCGTTGTGATAGGTCACGCGCTCAACCGAGCCAATTATCGTTTGCTGGTTTTGTTTCTCTTCGACTGGTTCCATCATTCGCCGTGCATGCTGAACCGCAGCGTTGTTTGCCGCAACACTTGATCGCCTTACTCCGCGTTGCAAAGCTTATTGACCGCCGTCCAAATCCGCGATAACGCACAAATCCGAGAACTCCAACCAAATCCGAATTTTTGAAGCGATAAGTTCTACACTTTTTCGTTGCGCGCGTTTCGGCCAATGAAATCAGGATTTTTGCGCGGCCATTTGCGCGTTGGAACGCCTCTTGCGCTTTCCCACGGTGCAATTTGGCTCAATCACATTGGATGTCAATCCAATCTCAATCCGCGATGACGCACACCATCCGTCGAACTCTTAGTTGGCCGGGGGAGGTTGAAGTGTGTCTCATCGAAACGTCAGTAAGCCGGCAACTCGCCGGACTTTTATGCAGGAGGAAATATGAAGTTCAAAGCTTTTCTTTTAGTGCTTGCACTCGTCAGCCTGTCGCTGACGGCGTTGGCGCAGACCAGCCGCGGCACTGTCAGCGGCACGGTCACGGATCAAACCGGCGCGGTCATCGCCGGCGCAAACGTCGAATTGACCAATACGGCAACCACGGTCAAACGAACGACGGTCAGCAACGGCGAAGGTCTTTATCGCTTCGACGCCGTTGACCTGGGAACTTACACCATCAAATTCACCGCGTCGGGCTTCGGTGCGCTCACCAAATCAAACGTCGTGGTCAGCGCCAATCTGACTTCGACAGTGGATTCGCAGCTTGCGCCCGGCACACAGGAACTGTCCGTTGATGTCACCGCCGACAGCGGCGCGCTGTTGCAAACCGAAGCGCCGGTGCGCGGCGGCAATATTGACGCCACGCGCATCAGCGAATTGCCGATTGCCAATCGGAACCCGGTTTCGCTGGCGCTGACCTTGCCCGGCGTGTTGTCCAACCGCTTCGGCTTCGGCGTCGGCACGTTTTCCGTCAACGGCGGACGCGGGAGATCGAACAACTTCCTTATTGACGGAACCGAAAACAACGACATTTCGGTCGCCGGCCAGGGCTTCCAGATCAAAAACCCGGACGCGGTGCAGGAAGTTTCGGTGCAGACTTCAAACTACGACGCGGAGTTCGGACGCGCGGGCGGCGCGGTGGTCAACACCATCACCAAAGCAGGCACGAACCGGCTGCACGGCACGGCTTCGTGGCAATACGATTCGACACGCGACGACGCGCTGACCAACACGCAATCGCTTGATCCGGGCATCAGAGCGCGCGGCTACGCGCCTTATGGAACCGAACACGTCTTTGCTGGAACGCTGGGCGGGCCAGTCTTCATTCCACGCCTTTACAACGGCACGGATCGCACCTTCTTTTTTGCCTCGTATCAAAACCAGCGGCAGGCATCCAATTCCACGGCGACGGTAACTGTGCCGACCGCCGCCGGACGCACAGCGTTGCGCGGTCTGGCGGCGCAGGGCGTCAACCAGCGTCTTGATCAATTGCTGAACGTGACCGGCGGCGCTACAGCCAACGCCAATCCGTTTTTGATCGCGCTGGGCAACGGACGGCCTTCCATCGAATTCGGCACGGCGGTGACGAACTTCGCGCAAACCTACGTCGAACCGCAGTATCAATTTCGGCTGGATCACAAAGTCAGCGAAAAATCGCAGCTTTCCGGGCGCTACCTGTTCGCCGACCAATCCAATCCGGTGGGCGGAGCCACGCTGGGCTTGCCGGGTTTCACGACCAGTTCCGCCAATCGCTTCCAGAATTTCCTGATTAGCGAAACTCACGTTTTCACGCCGAGTCTGACCAACGAATTGCGCCTTTCTTACAACCGCATTGCCATCGGCGCGCCGCTCGATCCGCCAAATCCGCTCGGTCTGACCTTGCCGAGCATAGTCATCAACGGCGTGACAGACGTGAACGGCGCGGGTTTCAATTTCGGCATTCAAACCAATCTGCCGCAAGGCCGCATCGCCAACAACTACGTCATTCAAGACACAGTGACTTACGTCCGCGGCAATCACACCTTCCGCACCGGCCTGGACTTGCTCCAACAGCGTTCGCGGCAATTCGCGCCGATCAACGAACGCGGCGCGCTGACTTACGCGCCGGGCGGCGGCTTCACGGGCCTGGCCAATTACATTGACGATTTCGGCGGCTCCGGTCCGGGCGGCGGCAGCGCCACGCGCACCTTCGGCAGCGCGCGTTATTATCCGGAACTGTTCCGCCAGGCATATTTCTTCCAGGATCGCTGGCGCGTGAACGAAGCCCTGACGCTGACGCTTGGCGTGCGCTACGAAAACTTCGGCAACCCGATCAACACGCTGCGCACGGCGGCATTCACGGGCTTGTTCAATGTTGATCCAGTGACGCTGCAAGGCCCCTACACGCAACCAAACAAGGTCAATGACGATAATAACAACTGGGCACCGACCATCGGCATAGCCTATTCGCCTTCGTTCAAGAGCGGCTGGCTGGGCCAAGTGTTCGGCGACCGCAAGAGCGTCATCCGTGCCGGCTATCAGATCGGCTACGATTCCTTCTTCAACAACATCGCCTCGAACGCGGCCACGTCTTCGCCGAACGCCGTCGCCACGCAGGTGAACTCCGCCGTCGGCACGGCCACTCCGCGCGGGCTGGGCAATCTTTCGGCGCAATTGCCGACCACTGCGCGCGCCTTGACGCCGCGCGATGCGCAAACGCTGGCCGATCCGAATCTGGTCAATCCTTACTATCAACGCTGGTCGCTAGGCATTCAGCGCGAACTGCCCGGCGCATTGATTCTGGACGTGTCCTACGTCGGATCGAAGGGAACCAAGCTGTTTATGAATGAAGACCGTAATCCGCTGGTTCCGGCTAATCTGCGCGTGACGCCTGCCGGTTACACCGGCCCGACCACCAACCGTCTGGACAACATTCAAGGCGGTAGAACGGTTCGCGGCAACGCGGGTTCATCTATTTATCACGCCGGACAGCTTCAGGTGTCGCGCCGTTTCAACAGCGGCCTGGCCTTCACCGGCGCTTACACCTACTCGAAGCTGATTGACAACAACAGCGAAATCTTTGCGTCGGCGGGTTTAAGCAACGGCTCGCTTTCGATTATTCCGCTGGTGCTGGGCGGCGAACGCAATGATCGCGCGGTGGCCTTGTTCGACCGCACGCATCGCGCCGTGTTCACCTATGTTTATGACCTGCCGTTTATGCGTGAGCAAAAAGGCGCGTTGGGACAGATCGTCGGCGGCTGGCAGCTTTCGGGAGTAACGACGTTTGAAAGCGGCGTCCCGTATACGGTCATCAACGGCGCGGATTCCAACAATCTGGTCGGCAACAACGACCGCCCGGATTTGAATCCGAACGGCCAACGCGGACTGCGCGCCGTGCCTAGCACAACCAGCCCGACAGGCTACGTCAATCCCGACGCCAACAACGCACCGATTGATCCGGCCACGGCTCGTTACATCGCTCTGGCCGCCGGCGTCGGTCGCACCGGAACCGCCGGACGCAACACAGAGCGTTCCAAAGGACTCAACAATTTCGATTTCAACCTTCAGAAACGTTTCCGTGTAACGGAAGGCACGACGTTGATCTTCCGCACGGAATTCTTCAACGTCTTCAATCACCCGCAATACGGAACAGTCAGCATCAGTCCGTTCTCGCCGACCACGGCAGGCCCGCAGGCGGATGTCATCAACACGCCTACAGGCCAGTTCCTGCAACCGCAATTTGGTGACGGCGGCGGGCGCGTTATCCGCTACCTGTTGAAGCTGACGTTCTAAACAAATCCATCCCGAACCATCCGAGCCTGACAATGCGCTGTCATTGCCAGGCTCCTTTTTTGTCCAATCCACTTGACGAACCTGCACCAAGCTGGAAAGCTCTGCGTTCATCAAACCGAATCATCTTCATACAAACTAGGTTTTTTACGGCAATGAATCTGAAAGCAATGCTGAAATCGTCGTTGACGGCGCTGTTGGTTGCGTGTTTCGCGACGCTGACCGTCTCCACGGCCAGAGCGCAGGAAGATGTGAATGCACAATACATCCTGCTGCTTTCCGGCAAACTATCGGGGGAAGCGCGCGACATTGAACTGCCAGTGGAAGTCACCATGTTTCGCCTGTTCGTCAATCTGCGCGCAGCCAACGATGTCAAACTGGAACTGCTTTCGCCTTCGGGGCGACCGCTGGCGCTCAACGAGCCGAACATTTCCGTCAGCGACACCGACGGCAAACGGACGATCTCTATATGGGATCCGCGACCGGGTTTGTGGAAAGTGCGACTGACGGGCGCAGGCGATTTCATGCTTTCGGCCACGGCGCAAAGCGAGCTTTACATTTGCTGCGCGCAGTTTTTCGCGCGCAACCTGATTCATCAACTCGATAAATTCCAGCCTTTGCGCGGTTCGCGGCATCAGGCGCAGGTCTATGCTTCGGGCTACAACATTGATGTCATCGAGTTTCTGAGCATCAGCGAACAGGGCGAAGTGATTGCGCCTCTGAAAATCCGCCAAAGCGATTTTTCCAATCCCTACAATTTCTCCTTGTTGATGGAAACGCCGGAACGGCCTTTCCGGCTGATGGCGCGCGGACGCGATATGAACGGCAAACGTTTTCAGCGCGTGTTTTATTGGCTGATTCGCCCCGTCGCGGCGGAAGCCGTCGCCGCACAACCGGACGTTCCCGGCAACGTTGTCATCGCACCGCAACCGCCCGTGGATTGGGAAAAAACCGCCGTCGCCGGCGAATACAAAATCGTACGCTCACAGATTTCCGATTGGGCGGATGAACCGTTGCTGTCGGAAAAAGGAAATCCCATCGGCTTGCGCCTGAAGTATTCGATTCGTTTTCCGGTGGACGGACAGTATTCACCCTTTCCGCAAGCCTTTCCCGAACGCATCACCAGCAGTTACACCGGCGCATTGAGTTTGCGCGTGCTGCGCAGCAGCGTCTCGCCGCTGCCAGATGGGCTGCAACCTGGACAGCAACTCTTTGCGGCGGGACGCCAGACTTTCAAAGGCGGCGTCACTTACAACTTCACCGTCGAGATGGTTCCGAGTTACGCCACTTACAACGAACAGAAAAAGTCTTTCTGTCTGGCCACCAAAGCCTACACGCAAGGCGGCCAGCCGCCCGGCAATCAACAAAGCCTGCGCGAACGCTTCGAGCGCGAGGTGATGAGCGAGTTGAAAATTCGTTACCGCATCTCGTTTCCAGGCACTGATCTGGAAGGCCGCACGCCCGTGCTGACGGAAAATTCTTACGCGCCCGGTCTGTGGCATCACAGCTTTTTGAAAGACGGCGTCACGGAGTGCCCCTAAAAATGTAACGCGGGTTTTCCAATCTGCGCGGCATTGACTGGAAACTTCCCGATTGAAACCAAAAGCTCTTTATCGCAGTCCGCGCGAATTGGAAAACCTGCGCTACCCAAAAAGAAACCCATCGTGCCATCTCGTCCCCAGACTTGGCACGTCCTGAGTCAGAACACGTCTCGCAATCCGTTTTTTCCAGTCAGCAACTTGAAGCGAGCAAAGCGGTTGCCCAAGTTTCTTTACATGGAATAACAGTTGCTCGAAGCGAGACGCACGAAAAGTGTTTTCCCATTCATTCCAGCAGTTGAGTTCGCCCGATCCTTTCAGTCTGCGTTTTCAGACAAAGGCCAGGGAGAACTTTCGACCAAATTTTCGATAAGGCGCTCCAATGAGCGGATTCAAGCTTATCCCCCTTACTTGTGGCAGCAGTAAGCCCTAGAAGTTGAGAACCTGTCGGGTCAGGCGACCCGCACGAATTTCCGAGGCAGGTTCAAAATCAACGGATAAACTCGAACTCAGAACCAACTAGCGAAAGGGAAATGTTTTTGTCTATGAAAAGTAAGGCACTCAAGATTTCAGTTTTTCTATTGTTCTGCGCGGCATTTGCCGCTTTTGGGTGGCAAGGAAGACCCGTCCGTGCCAATTCTGACGGCCCGCCGGCATCTCGCACCGGCGCACCGAATGAACAAACCTGCGCCATTGCGGCTTGTCACATCGGCACGCCGATCAACAGCGGTGGCGGCTTATTGACCATCACAGGATTTCCAACCGATTACTCGCCAAATCAGGAAGCGGACATCACCGTCACAATCAGTCAGGCCAGTCGAATTCGGTTCGGCTTCCAGGCAACCATCATTGACGATCAAGGCCGCGCCGCCGGCACGATCACGGCAACCGAACCTACACGTACCTTTGTTATTTCCAGCCCGGTCGGCGCGAATTTGCGGCAATATATTCAACACAGCCTTAACGGCAATACCGCCAATGGAGGCGCGAATCAGGGGCGTTGGACGTTCCGTTGGAAAGCGCCTGCCCAAAGCGTCGGACGCATCAGAATCTTTGTCGCCTCCAACGCTGCGAATAACAACGGCTCCGCCGACAGCGGCGACCTCATTTATACAAGCAATCTCAGTTCGCAACCCGCTGTAGTCGTGCCCGCCGTGGCGACGGTTTCGGCGGCAAGCTTTGCGTCAAATGTGGCGCTGGCACCGGAAATGATCGTTTCCGGTTTCGGTTCCGGTCTGTCGGTGAATGTGGTTATCGCCGACACCACGCCGCTGCCGACGGAACTGGACGGCACGCAAGTCATCGTCCGCGATGCCAACAATGTGGATCGTAACGCTTCGTTGTTTTTTGTCGCGCCTTCGCAAATCAACTATTTGATTCCGGCGGGAACCGCGACCGGCGCGGCAACCATCAGCGTCCGGCGCGGCGGCAACACCGTGGCGCAAGGGAACGTGACGATTGACACGGTTTCGCCCGGCATCTTCACGGCCAATGCCAGCGGGCAAGGCGTACCGGCGGCAACGATACTTCGGGTCATCAACGGGCAACTCGTCTACGATTCCATTTTCACTTCGCAAAATGGGCAGGTCACGCCGATCCCGATTGATCTCACGCTACAAAACAATACCGATGTTTACCTGATCCTTTACGGAACCGGCGTCAAAGGCGCTGCGGCAAACGCCGTGACGGCAACCATCGGCGGAACGGCGACTCCCATCCTGGGCTTTGCAGCCGCGCCCGGCTTTGTCGGACTGGATCAAATCAACGTCGGCCCGATTCCGCGTTCGCTGATCGGACGCGGCAATGTCAACGTGGTGTTGACGGTGGGCGGCAAGCCTGCCAACACCGTGTCGGTCAATATCAAATAACCCGATTTCGCTGTTCCGTCTTCCACCGGACTTGCAGCGGAAGGTGGGGCAGCGAATTTTCTTATCCACCCACTTTCCAACTGAAAGGAAGCAACGATGAAGAGAACAGCAGGAATCCTGACGACCCTCGCGCTGTTTGCAGTTGCGTTGGTCGCTTCCGCCAAAGCGGAAACCATACAGGCTTCGTTGGCCCTGACTCCGGCCAACGAAGTTCCTCCCATCGCCGGCCTGAACGCCAGTGCGGCTTTCCAAATCACCGTCACCGTCGTGCGCGACGCTGCCGGAACAATCACCAGCGGTACAGTGCGGTTTTCAGGCAGCGTCGCCTTCCCCGGCAACGTCACCTTCACAGGACTGCACATTCACGAAGGAACGGCCACGGCCACCGGCCCGGTCGTGATCGGCACGGATGTCAACAACAGCAACAACTCCATCACTTTCTCGACGGGCGCGGGTCTGATTGATAAGACCGTGGAAAACGTCAACGTCGCCGTGCTGGGCAGACTGTTGAAAAATCCTGCGGGCTTTTACGTCAACCTGCACACCAGCGCCAATCCGGGCGGCGCGGTGCGCGGGCAGTTGATCCGTCTTGAAGAGCGCGTTGCTCAAACGGTGACGATGACCACTGCCGCCGAAGTTCCTCCCATCACCGGCATCACGGCCAGCGGCGTGGCCACCATCACCGCCAGCCCCGTGCGCGACGACAAAGGCGTGGTCACGGGCGGCACTGTCACTTTCTCGATGGCTTACGACATGCCCGCTGGAATCGTGCTGGTCGGTTTGCACATCCACGAAGGCGCGGCGGGAACCAATGGACCCGTCGTCATCAACACCGGCCTGAGCAACGCCAACAGCACCACGCTGGCCAATGGCAAAGGCTCAGCCAATTTCGTCGTTAACATCGCCGGCACAAGCCTGGAGCCGTTCAAACGAATGTTGGCCAATCCCGGCGGCTTTTACGTCAACTTGCACAGCACCGCGAACCCGGGCGGCGTCATCCGCGCACAACTGTCGGCACTGGTCGCACCGCCGGTCATTCAATCGCTGGACACCTACTTCCTGGAAACAGGCAATTCGGACGCGACTATCAAAGCATTGGCGACCGGCATTGACCTGACCAGCGCAGCGCTCATCAACGGGCAACAAGTGTTGGCGCTGCCTGACCTGACCAATCTGGGCTTCATCAACGTCACGATTCCAGCGGCGTTGCGCGCCAATGCCGGCACGCTGTTTTTGCAAGCGCGGACGGGAGCGGGCTTGATGTCCGCGCCGATTCAAATCGTCGTCGCGCCGGCAGCCAGCGTGAATTCCGTGGCTGCCGTCACAGTGGACGCTGCAAAATTCGGTGCGGGCGCAGCGCCGGATTCCATCGCCTCTCTGTTTGGAACCAAGCTGGCTTCGACAACGGTTTCCGCTCCGGCAACCGGCGCGCTGCCAACCGCGCTCGACGGCACTTCGGTGTATGTCAGCGGCGCTGCCGCACCGCTGTTCTTCGTTTCGACGGGACAGATCAATTACCTGGTTCCCAACGGCACGCCCGCCGGCCCGGCGCAAGTCGTGGTCGTAGCCAAAGACGGTTCCGTGTCGCGCGGCACGGTCAACATTTCGCAGTCATCGCCGGCCATCTTCACGAGAGCGGCAAATGGAACAGGCGCGCCCGCCGCAGTGGCGTCGGCGGACGGCACGACCTTCAACATCTCCATGAGCAATGCGGACGGCACGCCGGTCGCGATTGACGCTGGCAACACCGTCATGCTCTTCGGCACGGGCTTCCGCTTCGCTTCCACCGCGATGACGATGTCCATTGGCGGAACCGCCGTTACTCCGATGGGCTTCGCCGCCCAAAGCCAATTCTTCGGCTTGGATCAAGCCAACGTCCAAATCCCAGCCGGCATGGCCGGACGCGGCGACGTTGACCTGACACTGACCGTGGACGGCAAAACCAGCAACGTCGTTAAACTGAAAATCAAATAGGTGGTAGGTGGTAGGTGGTAGGTGGTAGGTGGTAGGTGCGTTTCGCATTACGCCTACCGCCTGCCACTCGCTGCCGAACACCTGTAACCTACAACCTGCAACCTACAACCTCTCCCTAACCGTGCAACGCCATCGCTTTTACGCGCCTCCCTCTCAAATTTCAGACTTCGAAATCCTGCTCGACGGCGACGAATCGCATCATCTGGCGCGTGTGCTGCGGCTGCGCGAAGGCGCAACGGTGTTCGCCTTCGACGGCGAAGGCCGCGAATGGGAATGCACCGTTGCCAAGATCGGCAAACGCGAATCAGGGCTGAGCGTTGTTCGACAATTGACCGACGAAGTGGAATCGCCGCTGCACCTGACGCTGGCGCAGGCGCTGGTCAAAGGCGACAAGTTCGATTGGATCGTTCAAAAAGCGACCGAGCTTGGCGCAACGCGCATCGTCCCGCTGCTGACTGACCACAGCGATGTTCGCAAAATGGAAGAGCGCGCCGAACAACGCTTGCAACGCTGGCGACGCATTTCGCTCGAAGCCTTGAAACAATGCGGGCGACGGCGTTTGGTGGAGTTTGCCGAACCAATCGGCTTTGCGGAGTTCTGCGCATCGGCCTCCGCCAGTCATAACCTGATCTTTTCCGAACGCGGCGGGCTTCGTTTGGGCGATGTCGCCGCCAAGCTGTCGGCAGTCCATCAACTCAGCATCGCGGTCGCGTCGGAAGGCGGATGGAGCGACGCCGAATTGAACGCATCCGAAGCCAATCATTTCTTGGCAGTTCATCTGGGCGGCAGAATCCTGCGCACGGAAACCGCCGCCATCACAGCCGTCGCGCTGGCACAGCATCTGTTCGGCGATTTATGATTCGGTTATGAATACCAACAAGGAAATCGCAACTCTGGGCGGAGGCTGTTTCTGGTGCA
>CAZRXE010001273.1:0-3340 GCA_964603695.1 uncultured Heliomicrobium sp. | reverse complement strand
CGCGGCATACCGTTGCTCAGCCGCACCCAGTTCGCGCCTCCGTTAGTGGTTTGAAACACGCCAATGTCCGTACCGATGAACAGCGAATTTTCAATCATCGGATCCACCGCAACCGAAGTGACCGGCACATCCGGCAGATCTCCGCTGATGTCGCGCCAGGTCATGCCTTGATTGTCAGTGACGAAAACGTGGCCGGGCGTGGCTGGCGTGGCCAGATTGAAGCCGGAATAGACGACGTAAGCGCGACTGGTGTTGGCGGGATTCACGGCGATGTCCGCGATGAAGCGATTGGGCAGCGGTGCTTTGGTGACGTTGGTGAACACGGCTTCAGCGAGTTTGCCGGCGTTGGTCGTCACTTGCACGTTGCCGTCGCTGGTTCCCACCCAAACGATTTCGCCGGGCGGTGTTGTGCTGTTGTCCAGCTTCGGATGCGCCGTCATAACAGTCACAGTGCCCGCGCCTTTCGACAAATCCTGTCCGAAACCGTCCGCGCTCGGCCCCAGTCCAGTCCAGGTCACTCCCAGATCGGGTGAGCGGTAAACTCGCTGCGTTCCCCAGTAAATGACATTGTTCGGTTCGGTGAAGCCTGTGTGCAGATTCATCGGGGAATAAAACCGCACGCGGTCGTTGACGTTCATTCGTCCGGGCGCGACGGCGCAATTGCGGCAGCCGCGATCAACGAAACTGTCGCCGCCGTTTGTTGACAGGCGCGGGCCGAAACTGGCTGTGGTCGTGCCGGCAGCGGCGTTGTTTTGCGTGGATTGCCAGACGATATTTGGCTTGGATTGGTCAACCAGCGCGAAGCCGCCGTCACCGCCGAAAATGCGCGTCCAGGCGGCGTTGCCCGTGAAGCGGTTGGTTCCGTTGTCCTGCGTGCCGCCGACCAGAAAGTCAGGGTTGGTCGGATGCATGGCCACACCCTGAAACTGTACTGTGTTGAGCGTCTGGTTCAGGTTCACCCAGGGGATGGTCGCTGCTTTGGCGTTGTCCGTGCGCCAGATGCCGCCATCATTGGCGAGGAAGAAAATGTTCGGATTGGCGCGGCTGACAGTGCTGTCGTGTTGATCCACATGAACGCCGCCATCGCCGGTGCCGCTGACCTGCGTTGTCCAGGTCGCGCCGCCGTCCAGGCTGCGATAAAAATTGACCGCGCCCAGATACATAACATTCGCGTCGGCGGGATCCACCGAAAACGTCCAGTTATAGCTGGCCTGACCGATGTTCGGCGGATTGGCGGGCGTCGCCTGCCAGTTCTCGCCGTTGTCAGTCGAACGGAAAATACCGTTGATGCCGTCGCCATTGGCAATGGCGGCGTAATATGTCGCGAACGTAGAGGGCGCAATAGGCGGCCCCAGCGTCAAATCAATGCGTCCCACATTGGCGGACGGCAAACCGCCCGCCAGCAATTGCCAACTGTCGCCGCCGTTGCGCGAACGATATATGCCGCGCCCGCTCAGCGCGGCGTAAATCACGCTCGAATTCTGCGGATCGAAAACCAGATCATTGGCTGTGACGGTGGTGTTGTTGCCGACGACATCCAGAAAGCGCCAGGTTTCGCCGCCGTCCGTGGATTTCCATACGCCGCGCTGCCCGGCGGCATAGCCGGCAATGCCGCCCCCGCCCGAAGGACCGTAAGTCGTTGCAGTGCGCGTGCAAAGATAGATCGTCTGCGTGTTCGACGGATCAATGGCCACGCGCATAATCGCTACGCCCTGAAAGGCCGGCACTTGTGGCGCAATGGCGGATGCCGGACCGACAATCAATCGCCAGTTGTTGCCGCCATCCGTGCTTTTGAGCAGTCCTGCGCCGTAATAACAATCGCCGCTGGCATTGCCTTCGCCGGTTCCGGCGTAAATCACATTGGGATTGGTCGGATCAATCGCCAGTGAGCCGATGGCGAGCGAAGCTTCGCCGTCGGCAATCGGCGTCCAGTTCGCGCCGTTGTCGGTGGTGCGCCAGATGCCGCCTTGCGCCGTGCCCAGGTAAAGCGTTTGGTTGGTCGTGCCGTTGTAATTCGGATGTAGCGCAATGGCCGTCGCTCGCCCTGAAACAGGACGTTGCGGCGTGCCGGTGTTGCCATTGGAAATTGGTTGCGGCCCCAGCGGCTGCCATTTCGGCTGGCTTTGTTCAATGATTTCGGCGGCTTCCGCGCCATAGAGCCTGCGCAACTCCGCTGCGCGCAAAGCTTCGGTTCGTTCCAACTGCTCTACGGCTTCGGCGCGCGCGCCGAGCGGGATTTCTTTCAAAGGGTAGGCGCGTTGTTCGACGAACCATTCGTCGGCTTTGGCTTTTTCGTCACTGGTTTCGATTTCGGCTTCGATCCGTGGCGCGTGCCCGGTCAACGCGCCCGCCAGAAACGCCAGAACCAGAACTAAGGGAAGAACTCGCGAAAAGACAGCGCAAAGGTGCCTGGTTGAATTCATAGTGATTTCTCCTGAACAAGGCGCGGACTCGGCGTCGGCGCCGGGTTGGCAATGACCATTTGGTAACGTTTGGATTGGATTTACGCCGGTCAAAGACGGCTAGACCGGCAAATTCCGCAATTCAGTGCAACGATGATGCGGCGCAGTCTAAAAAAAACGGCGACTGCTTTTCAAATTGTTCTGTAGCAAATAAAAGACTGGCGGGATGGTTTGAACACTTCAGTGAACTATTAACCGGGGATCCGTATGCGAGAGACCTGCACGTCCTGTTCGGAGGACGGCGAGCCGACAATCGGCTCTTCCTACCCCTATAGAAAAACCGTCAAAACTTGAATTGAGGAGCCGTGAGATTGACAAGGTCTGACAGCCTTTCTTAGGATGTGGGCTATTGAAACAAGACCTTCTTCACCTTTGAGTCTAACTTCAATATCTGTAGTACTTTCGCTTGTCACAATTAGTCCAAACCATCACGTAATCAACCAATTTCGGGAGCAGTGTAGTAATTCTCTGCGGACGATGTGCTTCTATCTCTGCTCTCGTTGCTTTTATTTGCCGCGACACGATTCGGTTGAGTTGTTGCATTGTTTCAAAACCACAAGGCAGGTAGCTATGGCACACACACATTACACACACTTGCGTTCGTTTTTGTTTGCAGCGGTCTTTATCGCTGCGCTTCTGATTGCGGTTCCATTCGTCAAAATGGCCACGGCGAGGCGAGCGCCTTCCGAACCGATCAACACTGAAGAACAAGTTGTTACAGAAACCACGGCCCGCATTTTGAATGAAAGCATTCCGGGACAAACCGCGCGCCGGGTTCAGGTGTTGATTGAATTGTCCGAGCCGCCGATTGCGCAGGTATATCAAGCGGCTTCCGGGGCCAATGCTCAGACGTTGGCGCGGGAACAAGCCGGCAAGAT
>CAZRXE010001272.1:0-2818 GCA_964603695.1 uncultured Heliomicrobium sp. | reverse complement strand
GTCGCCCCAGAAAAAAACGATCGTGTTGTCGGCCAGGCCGTCTTCTTCAAGCTGTTTCAGGATGGCCGCCGCCTGATAATCCATGGCTGTCACGTTGTCGGCGTAATTCGCCCAATCGCGGCGCACCAGCGGCGTGTCGGGGTAATACGGCGGCAGCTTGGCTTTGGCCGGATCGTGGCGCTGTTCGGCGGTCAGTTGTGCTGTGTTTTTGGCGTACTGTTCGGGACTGACACGAATCTGGCTTTCGTGGCTGATGACCAAATTGAAGACCGCGAAAAAGGGTTGACTCTTGTCCGGGCGATTGCGCCAGTGCGCCTTGTTGCTGGTTTCGTCCCAGACTGTGTCCGGCGGACGATGCGACGGCGGCGCTTCAAAGTTGTAATCGGTCTTGGAATTATTCGTGCAGTAATAATCGTCGGCGCGCAAATATTCGGTGAAGGCTTTGATGCCGGCGGGCGGCACGGCTTTCGACCGCATGTGCATTGAACCGATGGTCGTCGGATACATGCCGGTGATGATCGCCGACCGGCTGGGCGCGCAAACCGGGGCGGAGGAAAACGCATTGGTGTAACGCACGCCCTGGCCGGCCAGTTTGTCGAGCGTCGGCGTTCGCGCGTACTCGTCGCCATAACAACCCAAATCCGGGCTGATATCTTCAGCGGAAATCCACAGAATGTTCGGGCGCGCGAAAGCAGCGGGCTTGCGTCCCGGAACGTTGACCAGCCAAACGGCCAGCACGGCAAGAAGCAAAAGTTGGGTTCGGATGAATCGGGGAGTCATGGTTTTCCTTGGTACGGTACCGTATGGTGAAGACAGACTTCAGTCTGTCCCACGGTTTTAGGTGTACTTCAGCCACTTAATCAGTTCGGGAATCGTCGGGCGTTTGCCGTACATCAGCACGCCGACGCGGTAAATCTTCGATACCAGCCAGACCGCGCCGAGAATCGTGCCGAGCATCAGCGCCACCGAAAGCGCGATTTGCCACCACGGCGGCGTTTGCAATCCGATGCGCAAAAACATCAGCACCGGCGTGAAAAACGGAATCAGCGAAAGAATAGTCGAAGCAGTGCTGTCTGGATTGCGCATAACCATGGTCGAAAGCATGACTGGCACAACTATGGTCATCGTCACAGGCATCTGCATTTGCTGACCGTCTTCTTCGCTGGACACGATGGCACCGACCATTGCGTAAAGCGTCGCGTACAGAAAATAACCAAGCACGAAATAAATGACGAAAAAGACAATCTGCAATACCGATATCTGTGGAATCTTGACCGCGCCGGTCGCCATTGCGGGCAGGGCCGCCACCGCACTGATGCCTGCGCCGCAAATCGCCCAGATCAAATATTGCGTCAGGCCGACCGCGCCGATGCCGATGATCTTGCCCAGCATCAATTCAAACGGACGAACCGAAGAAAGCAGCACTTCGATGATGCGCGATTGTTTTTCCTCGATCACGCCGCGCATGACCATCACGCCGTAAACCAGAATCGTGATGTAAAGAATCATCAGCAATCCGAAGGACAGAATGAATGTTTGTCCGCGCTCACGTTCGCCTTTGGCATTGACCACGTCCAGCCGCAGGGTTTTGTTCAATTCGCGAATGCGTTCGGCGTCCAGGCCGGCGCGCGCCACGCGGCTTTCAAAGACGGATTTGTTCAACGCATCGCGCAATTGGCCGGAACTGCCGCCGACGTTTTTGACGTGGTAACGAACCTGTTCCTGATTGGGCAAATCCGGCGGCAGAATCAAATAGCCGTCGAGTTTTCCGGTGGAAATTTGCTGGTTCAGTTCGGCTTGGCGGGCTTCGATCCCGTTGCCGGACGGGATGGCTTCCCATTGCAAAGTGTAGCGATCATCGCGCGGCCCCGCCGGTTCGAGCAGTTTTTCCAACCTGGCCTGCAAACTCGAATCGCCGTTTTGATCGAGCACGACCAGATTGATTTTGCTTTGTCCTCCAACACGCGCCAGCAGCACGGGCACGAAGGCGAAAGACATCATCAACAACGGACTGAGAACAGTTCCGATGATGAAGCCTTTGCCGCGCACGCGTGTCCAATACTCGCGTTTGATAATGCTGAACAATTTTTTCATTGAGCGGTTCCTCCTGTTTGTCTGGCTTTTTTGGCCAACTCTTTCAATGCGCGGCGGGTGAATTTCGCCGTGCCTTTTGATTCGCTGAGTTCCTGTTTCAAACGTTCCAACTCTTCCGGCGTGTCCACGTCGTAAAACTCAGGCCCAACTTTCAAACTCAATCCCGCTTCTTTCGCACGCGCTTCGGTCGCGGCCATCACGCCGGCGCTGCTCCACGGAATGTCTTCAAACAATCGCCGATGCAGTTTGCGCATTCCGATCAGGCAGTAACCCTCATCTAAGGCGGGAACGATCACCACGTCGTTTTCGGTTTCCAAACTGTCGAAAGCCTCTTCGATCATCTCTTCCGGCAAAGTCGGACTGTCGCCACCGATGGCGATGACAGCTTCAACCCCCAGCGCGAAGACATCGGCGAAACAATTCGTCAGGCGCTGGCCCAAATCATCGCCGCGCTGCGGAATCATCAACGAACCTTCGCGCTCGACTTCTTCAAAAGCTTCTTCTTCGCCTTCGGGCGTGTAACACAAGATCAACGACAAGTCTTCGCGTTCGTCCATCACTTCTTCCATCAACGCGAAAGTGTCGCTCAGGAAAGCCACGTAAAGCAGCCGGGCGTCTTCCGCCGTCAGCGCGCCGATCAAACGTGTTTTGACTCGTCCTTCGATTGGGGCTTTCGCCATTAAGACCAACGCTTCTTTCATTCCATTTCCTTCGAGCATAGACA
>CAZRXE010001271.1:0-2678 GCA_964603695.1 uncultured Heliomicrobium sp. | reverse complement strand
ATGGCGCGCGCCGTCGGCATCCATTTGGTGCTGGCTACGCAACGTCCGTCGGTGGATGTCATCACCGGTTTGATTAAGGCCAATTTCCCCTCACGCATCAGTTTCCGCGTTTCTTCCAAAGTGGATTCGCGCACGATCATTGACACCAACGGTGCGGAAGGCTTGCTGGGGCAGGGCGATATGCTTTTCCTGGGGCCTGGCACTTCGCGTTTGGTTCGCGTTCATGGCGCTTACGTGGACGAAAAAGAATGCAAGCGCATCTGCGATTTCATCCGTTCGCAATGCAAACCCGCTTATGACGAAAAGATCGTCATGAATGAAAAAGAAGCCGGTGGCGGCGATGGTGGAGATTTTGCCAAGGACGAAAAATACGATGACGCCGTGCGCATCGTGATCAAAAGTCAGAAAGCTTCGACTTCCTTGCTGCAACGCCATCTGCGGATCGGTTACGGCCGGGCAGCTTCGATCATAGATATGATGGAGCGCGAAGGCATTGTCGGTTCCGAAGACGGCACCAAACCCCGGCAGGTTTTGGTCAAGCCTGACTTCCTGGAGCGTTTCGATCAAATGCGCGAGGAAGGCGACTTTTAACCTTTGCTTAAGCCTTGTGGAAATTTCGTTTAAGAATTTCGCGCTGTCTTGTTTCACGTGTTTCACACGGGAAACGGCAGGAGGCGGAATGGATGTTTCACAGGTTAAAGCAGTACTTTAACAAGAAGGAAATCCCTCGATAAAATATGGGTTTCAAACCAGCCTGTGGAAATTTGACGGAAGCGGTCAGACCAAGATGCCGTTTCGTGGACGAAAAATGCTTAAGAAAAGCTATCTATTGAAATAATTGAAGTTATCCTGATGTTGAAAAGATGTGCAATCTGCTATAACTGATGGTTTTAGATGGACTTAACAGATTAATTCAGACCTTTTCCACAGGGTTTTCCACAGTTTTTGTGGAAAAGGAGAATGAACGCTGAAAGTACAATATCCCCAACTAATTAGAACACATGAAACTGCAACTAGCCCTGGACACACCTGATCTGACGCACGAACTGGAACTGGCCGGGAAGGTGGCGGCGCAGGTGGATTTGATAGAAGCGGGAACGCCGCTGCTGATTCGCGAGGGGATTCGCGTCGTGCGCGAATTGCGCCGCCGCCATCGTGGACGCCCGATTGTCGCCGACATTAAAGTCATTGACGCCGGAGAACCGATTGCCGAACTGGCCTTTGCCGCCGGCGCAACGGTGGTTACTGTCTTGGGGACTGCACCGGACGATGTGATTGAGCGCGTGGTGCGTTCGGCGAAACGTTATGACGGTCACGTAATGGCCGACAGCCTGGGACTAGCTAACATTCCCGAACGCTCGCGGCAATTACGTGATCTGGGCGTGGATTTGTTGTGCATCAACCGTCGCGGCTTTCAGTACGCGAAAGGCACAACCAAAGAAGAGCGTTTGAACGAACTGGCCGTATTGGTGGAAAAAACAGACCTGCCGGTTTACCTGGCCGGCGGAATTGATATTCCAGAATTGATGAGGCTGCGCGATTGGCCGCTGGCAGGCGTGATTGTCGGCGCGGCCATTGCCGAAGCGGCTTCTCCGGTCGAAGCCGCGAAAAAAATGCGCAACATTCTTGATCGGAAATAGCCGCCACCACGCGGCGTCACTTCCTCAGCGGCTAGTGGGTTTGGTTCCCGGCGGCACGTTGTTCGGGCCGGGGCCTTTGTATTGTTTCCAGTATTGTTCGTAATAGGGATTGACCGCCGGTTGCGGCGCGGTTTCGTTGACCAGAAACGGCTGCACCTCCGCCCACCATTTGTCGTATTCAGCGTCCAATTTATTCACCACGTCGGCGTGTTGCGCGGCGACATCGCGCTGTTCGCCGGGATCGGCTTGCAGATCGTAAAGCGCCCAGTGTTTGACGTTTTCCTTGTTGTCACTGACCAGATGCCAGTGTTTGGTGCGGACGCTGACTTGAATGTATTTGTGCGTGTTCGGATCCGCGCCTTTCGGCCAGCGCCCAATGTGGCGAACGAACACTCTGTCCGGCCAATCGGCCTTCGTGTTTTTCAGCAGTGAAACCAGACTGCGGCCTTCAATCTGCGTTTTGACGGCGGGCGTCAACTTCGCGCCAGCCAATTCGGCCAGTGTTGGGAAAACGTCAATGTGCGCCGCGAGCGCGTCCGATGCGGCGGGCGTCAGCGTTCCCGGCCAACGCCAGAAACTCATTGCCCGCGTGCCGCCCAAATAAGGCGTGTTCTTGCTGCCGCGCATTCCGGCGTTCCAGACACGAACTCCTTCGGTTCCGCCGTTGTCGTTCATGAAAATCAGCAGGGTGTCGCGCTCCAGGTTTTGCTCTTTCAACATCGCCAGCAACTTGCCCAGATTCTCGTCAATGTTGTGAACCATGCCAAAAAACTTCGCGGAGTTTTTTCCGGCTCTGTCTTGCGGCAGTTTGTCGGCATAAAGCTTTTCGTAACTTTCCGGCACGTTCAGCGGCGCGTGCGGCGCGTTGGGTGTGATGTAGGCGAAAAACGGGCGTCGTGCATTCACGCTTTTGACCGCCTTCATCCACTGCATCGCCTGACCGAAAAACACATCGGTGCAATAGCCGCTGGTTTTTTCAAACGTGCCGTTGTGCAGGATGACCGGATTGAAATAGGAATTGCCCGGCGCATCGCCGCA
>CAZRXE010001270.1:0-3956 GCA_964603695.1 uncultured Heliomicrobium sp. | reverse complement strand
ATCGCCGCTTGCGTTCCGGTTTTAATTGGTGACGCACGGTATCTTTCGCACTGGTCGCGCATCTTTGGAGTTGCGAACGATTACGAAATCGTTCGCGCCGGTGAATCGCTGCCAAACATCCTTCATTCGCCGATAATTTTCGATCTCGCTAACGTTCCCGACGCAATTGAAATGGGACGGGAACAAGCAGACTGCGGACGGTGCGCCGGAGAATTCATTGAAACCGCCGTTCGACTTTGTCAGACCGGCTGGATTGACGCCGTCACCACAGCGCCTCTCAACAAGAAATCTCTTCACCTGGGCGGTTATTACTTTCCCGGCCACACCGAATTTCTGGCAGCGCTGACGAAGACGGATGATTTCGCGATGTCGTTCATCTCGCCCGCGCTGCGCGTCGCCTTGCTGACAACGCACGTTGCCCTGACGGAAGTTGCCGGTTACGTCAAAAAAGCTGCTTTGGAAAAGTTGATCCGCTTGGTTCACAGGGAATTTGTCGGCTACGGATTTGAATGCCCACGAATTGCGGTTGCGGCGCTCAATCCGCATGGCGGCGAAGGCCTGCTCTTTGGCGTTGAAGAAGCTTCGGAAATGCTGCCCGCCATCGAAGCCTGTCGGACGGAAGACGGCATTGATGTCAGTGGTCCGCATTCCGGCGACACTATTTTCCTGCGCGCCTCGCGCGGGGAATTCGACATTGTGCTTTCCTGCTACCACGATCAGGGACTAATTCCGATCAAGTGTTTTTCTTTCGGCGAGGCGGTCAACGTGACGCTGGGGTTGCCCTTCGTTCGCACGTCAGTAGATCACGGCACTGCTTTCGACATTGCCGGACAAGGCAAAGCAGATCACACCAGCATGATCGCCGCTGTCAAATTGGCTGTGGAGTTATTTCACGCGCGGTCGAAGCGCCAGAAGTGAATGGCGTGGCGTCCGATTGAACGCCCCGCCGGCAAAATCAACCCTTACTTCCTGTCGCCCCTCTTCGCGGCTTTCTTGGCGGACTTTTTTGCTACCACTGATTTCTTGGCGGCCTTCTTTGCCGGTACGGTTTTCTTTACTGCTTTCCTTGTCAGCGCAACTTTCTTAATGGCCTTAACCGCTTTCTTCACTGCTTTAGCCGCCGGTTTCACAGCTTTTTTCGAGGTAATTTTCTTAGCTGCCTTCTTCGCAGATGCAGCCTTATTCGCAGCCTTTTTAGCGGGCGCGGATTTCTTAGCGACTTTCTTCATCGGCTTGGCGGATGTAGCGTTCTTAGCCGACTTGGCAGGTGCGGCTTTCTCTGCGGCTTTTTTTGCTGCCTTCTTGGCGGACGTGGCTTTTTTCGCCGTTGCAGCTTTCTTCACGGCTTTTCTCGCTGCTTTCTTGGCAGCCTTCTTCGCAGACTTGCCAGCTTCCGCTACAGATTCAGCGACAGGAGTTAAGACTTCAGCTATCGCCGGAACGATGACCGCCTCAGCAGGCGCTTCAGCAGGTGATTCTGGAATAAGCTCTCCTCCAGTTGAAATTACAATCTCTCGCACGTCTTCGGCATCGCCAGCCATGTCATCATCATCTTCATCTTCCAGATCGTCATCATCGGCTTCGTCCTGCTCAACGCTTTCAGAAATACTCGTTACGGAACTTACCGCCAGTTCGTCACAGTCTGAATTCCCTTCCTCTTCATCTCTATCCAAATCTCTTCTATCCAAGTCTCTATCCAAATCATTCAACCCCCCCTCATCATCATCACCCAATTCACCATCACCGTCGCCATCCTGTAGATCATTGCTCTCGTCATTATCATCATCATCGCGATAATCGTCATAATCCCAGGGGTCGCGTTCATCGTCATCGGATTGCATCAAATAGGTTTGTTCATCACCACCTTGCGGAGCGCCATAGCTCGCAACCGAAAACTCATCGTCACATTCACCAAAATCCAATCGTTCTCTCAAATCGCTATCTTTGATCATAATAAAGTCCTCCATTGGGCGATCTTGTCAGATTTTCTTTCAGTTCTGGCACAATTTCCAGGCTACATTGCAATCGAGTTTAGTGAATTCGGATCAAGTCTTTCGCTACTAGCCAAGCTTATAGCACGCGACTATTTTGCCGCCAGACACACGGCGGAAATAACTCCTGAAGTCGCTTGAAGTTGCGTTACTCATTCCGAAAATCGGGAGGGATGTGTAAAATGGCGGCTCTTCGCAGCAGGACGGTTCAAGCCCGCAACGTCAAAGATCAACGTTAGTTCAAAGGTCAAGAATTCAAGATGAAGGACGAAAAGATCGGAATCGGTTTGATCGGCACAGGTTTCGCTCGCAGCGCGCAGTCCCCGGCTTTTCAATTGTGTGATGGAACGGAATTGGTAGCGGTGTGCAGCGGACAACATGAAAATGCCCTCAAGGTCGCGGCGGAATTCGGAATCAAACACGCTTGCGAAAGTTATGAGCAGTTGCTCGCACTGGAAGAAGTTTCCTTGGTCGTTGTCGCCGCGCCGCCTTATCTACATCACCCAATAACAATCGCGGCGCTCAACGCGGGCAAACACGTCATCTGTGAAAAGCCCATGGCCATGAACACCGGCGAAGCGCGCGAAATGACCGAACTGGCCGCCACTAAACCCGGACGGCTTTCGATCATTGACCATGAGCTTCGTTTCAACCCAACTTGGCGGCGAATGAAGGAATTGGTGGACAGCGGTTTTCTTGGGGATCTTCATCACGTCAATGTGACCATCGCTTCCGGCTTTCGCCATTCGGCGCAGCGTCCCTGGAACTGGTGGTCGCAAAAATCCACCGGCGGAGGGCTGTTGGGCGCGCTCGGTTCGCACGCGATTGATGCCGTGCGCTGGATGTTCGGCGACATCGCCGCCGTTTGCAGCACCGTCGCCACAATGGTTCCCGAACGTAAAGACGCCAAGACTTCGGAAATGAAACCCAACGAAACCGATGATTACTGCTCTTTCCTACTTCGCTTCGTGCCGCACGAAAACCGCACGGCGCACGGCGTGATCCAGCTTTCGGCCTTGTATGCTAGCGGAGGCAAAAATCAGATTTCCGCCGTCGGCAGCAACGGTACGTTGGTGCTCGACGGCGAAGAAACACTGCTGGGCGCAATCGGCTACAACCACCCGTTTGAAGACATGTCGCTGGCTGACCGCGCGCGCGAGATTTCCGTCCTGCCGGACAACGTCTGGGCACGGTCGTTTTACCATTTGGCGCGCGAAACCGCGCAGGCGCTGCGCGAAGACCGAACGGAAATCGCCCACGCCGCTACCTTCGCAGACGGCCTGCATTGCCAGGAAGTAATTGATGCCGTGCTGCGTTCGCACACCGAGCAACGCTGGATCGAAATCGGCCAGGCGGACTAGGAAAAAGACAACCCGTCGTGTATATTCCCGCCCTTGTCCGGCGCGGCTCAGAGCCGCGCCGGACAGTAAAGCCGAGCAAATCCGCTTTATCAGATCAACCAAAATTCAAATTTCATTCAGGGAGTAAATTCGAGTATGGCAACTGTCAAACGCTACAACATCTTTTGCCCGAAATGTCAGCACAAGTTTCCGGTCTTCGCTTCGCTGCACCACACCATTAACGTGGACGGCTGGGTTAAGGAGAAATCCGACACGCACGATTGCAAAGCTTACGCCGATCAATTGGCCAAAGAGCGCGCGCCGCGTGCATTGAACCCGATCAAGGCTTCGAAGAAAGGCAAGTAGTGCGCGATAGCTCCGGCGGCAATCGTCTGCGGAGCATTGGAGAGCAAGTGCAATGGCAACCAAAATCACTGTGAACAACAACGGCTCGCTGCGCATCGAAGGCGAGTTTGAAATCTATGATGCCAGCGGCAATCCGTATGACCTTTCCGGTCGAACGGTTATCGGCTTGTGCCGCTGCGGTCAAAGCGCGAACAAACCTTTCTGTGACGGTTCGCACGCCCGCTGCGGTTTTCAATCGCAAGTTGTGGCCACCGTGCTG
>CAZRXE010001269.1:0-5365 GCA_964603695.1 uncultured Heliomicrobium sp. | reverse complement strand
TGGCTCCGGCGCATTATTTCGTTACCGTCCTGATTCACAAACCGATGCTCTGCCGAAACGAGTGGAGCGAATTGACAAGCCCTTTCAGTAATCCTAGTACGTGCGTGTCGCTGCCCACCCTCACCTGACTGCCCGTGCATTATTCATTTTGGTCTTACCGCTATGATTCATCGCAAGCTATTTTCCATTCTCATTTCGGCATTGCTTTGTCTGCTTTTGGCAGTGCCTGCCGCCGCGCAGCAAGACCAAACCGCATCCAACCCGCCTTCGTCTTCGGAAAACAAACCTGCAAACAATCGCGATTACCGCATCGGTCCGGGCGATGTCCTGAGCGTGGTTGTCACGGATGTCCCTGAACTGAAAAGCAACAAGGTCAAAGTTTCGCAGCAGGGGACGATTGATCTGCTTTACATTGAGCACAGCTTGAAAGTCGCCGGCTTGACCGAACAACAGATGACAGAACTGCTTCGCAAAGAATACACGGCGATTCTGAAAGAGCCGCAGGTGACGGTTTTCATCGAAGAGTACCACGCGCGGATGGTCTCGATTGCCGGCGCGGTGAATCAGCCCAAACAAATCGCCCTGACGCGCGAACTGCGCGTTTACGATCTGATTAGTCTGGCGGGCGGGCTGACCGACAAAGCGGGCAATGTCATTCAACTGGTTCATTTCCAGCCGACCGAGACCATCGAAAACATCAACCTGAACGATCTGGTTCGCAAACCGCAACTTAACCGTGTGTTGCAGGACGGCGATTTCATCAACGTGCCGGAATCCGGTGTGATTTACGTTACCGGCAACGTCAACAAACCGGGATCGTTTCCGATAAAAGAGACCATCAAGTTGTCGCAGGCGATTGCGATGGCGGGCGGCGTGGCGCAGGACTCAAAGAAGAAGGAGGTGCATTTGGTTCGTTCCAGCGGGCCGGATCAAACTGATACCAGCGAAATCGTCGTCAATCTTTTCGATATTGAAAAAGACGGCACCAAAGACATCATCCTGAAACCTTATGACGTGGTCATGGTTCCCGAATCAACCCGCGCAAAACAGACGCGCACTCTAATCCAAACCTTCGCCGGCGGCGTGGCCAGCGCGTTGGGATGGGGGATTTTTAGATAAAGAAGCCGGTGACTGCGGCTTGCCATTGACCAAACCAACGACCATCAATATCCCACAATTCGAATGAACAACTACGACGACAACCAAACCGCTCTGACCAATGTGTCCCCATCCGGCAAAGAGTTGAAAAAGTCCGGATCGGGCGGTTATCCAATGTATAGCCGCTATCCGACGGCTGAAATCGAAAAGAACTCCGTTCGCGAATACCTGCGGATTCTCCGCCGTCACAAATGGGTTATTCTGGCGACGCTAGTTGTGTTGGTGACTATCGTGACCATTGGCACGATGCTGACCAAACCGGTTTACCGCGCGGAAGCCAAACTGGAAATCGGCAAAGAAACCGAGCGCGTGATGCAGGGGCAGCAGATTCTGGCGATGGAAAGCGCCAATGTCTTCAATCCTCTTTTTCTTCAAACGCAAGTAGACATCCTGCACAGCCGCGATCTGGCGCGCCGCGTTATTCAGAAACTGAACTTGCCGGAAAACGAAGAGTTCAAAGCGAAAGGCGCGGAAAACTCGCCTGAAAACGTTCGCGAAGTTCAACTCGTCAACAATTTCCAGCGCCGCTACGATGTGAACGTCGGTCGCCAAACCCGCGTTGTCTCAGTCACCTTCGATGCTTATAGCCCGAAACTCGCGGCGGACGTGGCCAATGCGCTGTCGCAGGAGTTCATTGACTGGTCCATGGAAAACCGCCTACAAGGCGTGACCCAGGCAAAAGACTTTCTCAACAAGCGCGTAAAAGAAGCCGAGACCAATCTGAAGACCGCACAGGATGATTACCAACAATATTTGTCCTCACACAACATCATCGCGGTTGAAGATAAAGGAAACATCACTGTTGACCGTACCGCCGAACTCAACCGCCAGTTGGTGGAATTGCAGAACGAACGCCGTACCGCCGAAGCTCTCTATAATCGCAGCAAGGAAGTTCCCGCTGACGAATTGCCGCAAGTCATCAATGACGCAACCGTGCAAACTCTGTCCCGGAAATTGAGCGAACAAAAGCAGGAACTGGCAAATCTTTCGGTCAAGTACCAGCCGAACTTTCCAACGGTCAAACAGGTGCAGGAGCAAATCAAACAGCTCGAAACGCAGCTTGCCGACCACAAATCCAAGATCGTTAAAAACATCGAGACGCAATTTCTGGTCGCACGCAAACGTGAGGATGACTTGAAAGCGGCACTGGGCCAGTCTAAAACCGAAGCCATACAGCAAAATCGCGAATCCGCCGAACTCGAACAGAGAAAACAAAAGGTTGAGTCCAATCGAAGAATCTTTCAGGACTACCAGCAGCGATTGCAGGTGGCCGAAGTCGAAAGCGATTTTCGTCCCTCGAACATCCGCATTATCCAAAACGCCGAAATCCCAATCGCGCCGGTCAAACCCAACAAGGTTCTCAACATCGGCCTGAGCGTTTTGATCGGCTTGGCGCTGGGCGTCGGCTTGGCCTTTTTCCTGGAATACCTGAACAACACCATCAACACGGCGGAAGACGTGGAGCGAATCGTTCAATTGCCCGCGCTCGGCGGCATCCCGTCGCTGCAAAGCCTGGCCAAAAACAAAATGCTGGGCGGCGCGAACGGCAACGGCAAAAAGAGCACCGCGCTGGCAATGGCCAACAACGAATTGCTTTCCGGCCACGACCAGCTTTCGTCTTTCGCGGAAAGTTACCGCGCGCTGCGTACCTCGTTGCTGCTTTCTTCCGCCGAGCACGCACCGCGCACAATGTTGATTACCAGCAGCCACCCGGCGGAAGGCAAAACCACCATTGTCGCCAACACCGCCATTTCGCTGGCGCAAACCGGTGCGCGCGTGCTGGTGCTGGACGCCGATATGCGCCGCCCGCGCTGTCACAAAATCCTGAGCGCCAAAAATGACAGTGGTCTTTCGACGTATCTATCGCGCGACATTTCCGTGGACAAGGTGATTCAAGCCCACGACATCCCGAATCTATTCGTGATGCCCGCCGGTCCAGTGCCGCCGAATCCGTCCGAATTGCTCAGTTCAGCCAAGATGCACATTCTGGTCAGCGAACTGCAAAACCGTTTCGATCACATCATCATTGATTCGCCGCCGGTCATTCACGTTACCGACGCGCTGATTATCTCGCCGCACGTGGACGGCGTGGTCATCGTTGTCAAAAGCAATCACACGCCGCGCGAAGCCATTCAGCGCGCCAAACAAGCCTTGAGCGACGTGAACGCCAAAATTTTCGGCGTCGTGCTTAACTGCATTGACCTGAACACGGAGAGCTACTACTACAATTACAAGTACGGCTACTATCACAGCTACGAGGAAAGTACTCAGTAGCAACAAAGCATTTTCCATCTGTTATTTGTCATTTGTTATTTGTCATCGGCTTTACGTCGCAGGTGGCAAATGGCAAATGACAAATCAAAAATGAAAAATGGAAAATGAGCACCAGCATGATTAAACGCCTTCCTTTGCTCATCGCCGTTCTGGCTCTCGCGGCGTGGGCGGGCAATTTCATCATCAAAAGTTATCTGGCCGCGACGCTGCTGACTTACGGGCAACCGGGCGAAGGCAGCGCCGCCGCCGTGGCTTACACGCCAGCCAACGCGGAAGTGCTGGCGGCGCACGCGCGTTATCTGCTTTATCGTGCTGAGGAAACGCGCGCCGAAGAAGCCATCGCCATGCTGCAACAAGCCGTCGCCGCTTCGCCGCGTGATTACCGTTACTGGCTGGAACTCGGCAAGGCTTACGACAGCAACGGCCAGCCGCAACAAGCCGAAACCGCTATGGAACGCGCCGTCAATCTTGCGCCGCGCTATTTTGAACCGCGCTGGACGCTGGCCAATTCGCGTTTGCGAGCAGGGAAGACCGAAGCCGCGCTGAAAGATTTTCACGAAGCCGTCAAACTCTCTGGCGCGCTTTATGGCGGCATCGCCATTGATCGTATCCGCCCGGATCAACGCGCCACGCTGGCCGCATTCAACGTCATCAGCGGCGCGCTAGGCATGAACTTGGGAGCTTTGCGCAGCATCACGCCGCCCGACGCTGCATCACAAGCGTATTTGGCCGAGTTCCTGGCCACGCACGACGCGCTCGATCAATCCGTGGAAATCTGGCGCGCGTTGCCCGCCGAAGACCCGGATTCTTACCGCAGCCTCGCTGCTGAATTGACCCGCGAACTGCAAACCAAAAACCGCTTCTCTGAAGCCCGCGAAGTCTGGCGCAAGCTTTACCAGATGGAAGGCGAACCGGCGGAAGACGCCGGCAACCTGATTTCAAACTCCGGCTTTGAACGCGCGCCGCTGCGCGAAAAATACGTCGGTATCATCGGCCTCGGCGAAGGCTTCGACTGGGTGTTCCAGCGTCACACGGAAGTCCGCGCCGCGCGCAGCAACGAAGCCGCACATTCCGGCACTTACGGCTTACGTCTGGTTTTCGCCGCGCCGATGAACTCCGCCTTTCAAGAAATCACGCAACAAATCGCCGTCGAACCGTCGCGGCAATACCGGCTGAGTTACTTCGTCAAAACACGCAACCTGACTTCGCTGCCGCAGGAAGCGCCGTTCATCGAATTGACGGATGCCGCCAATCCCGCCGCGTTCAGCCTGCGTTCGCTTACGCCCAGCGGAACCACGGAATGGAGCGAGCAAAGCATCACTTTCACCACCACGGAAAACACGCGCGGTCTGCGGCTGACCGTTCGCGCGCCGCAGGTGAAAACCATTGATCGCGGACGATTGCCGGAACTGTGGCTGGACGATTTCAAACTGGAAAACCTGGGAGCGCGCGCCTCCAGCGGGCAGGGAAAATGAGCGTGCCGAATTCTTCAAAACTCGAAAGCTTCGTCTTCGCCGACCTGCTGGCCACGGCCGTTTTTGCCGTGCTGGCTTACGGCACGGTCGAGCCGTGGTCGCTGGCGCTGTTTGAATTAAACGCGCTGCTCGTTGCCGTGTTGCTGGCGGTTCGATTCGTCTTCCAGCCGGAAGCGAGTTGGGGCGAATGGCGAATGGCTTTGCCGCTTGTCGCGTGGCTGATGTTCAGTGCCGCGCAATGGGCCTTTTCGCTGACGCTCGACCGGCAAGCGACCAAAGAAGCTTTCGTGAAACTGTTGGCGCTGACCATTTACTTTTTGGCCGCGTTGGTCACGCTGCGCCATTCGGAGCGCCGGAAAAAAGCGTTGATTGTGTTGACGGTCTTCGGTTTTGCGGTGTCGCTTTTCGCCATCCTGCAACGGCTGACTTACAACGGCAAAATGTATTGGGTGCGCCCG
>CAZRXE010001268.1:0-5049 GCA_964603695.1 uncultured Heliomicrobium sp. | reverse complement strand
GCTGGCGGCGCTGGCGCTGTTAGTCGTCGCCGCCTTTGCCGCCTATCTGCCCGCGCGGAAAGCGGCGCGCGTGGATCCGATGACCGCGCTGCGTGACGAGTGAGGACAACGCGGTGAAACCACATCTATGGTTGATTCAATTTGTCGGCGTACTCGTTCCGTCACGCCTGCGCGCCGATTGGCGGCAGGAATGGGAGGCGGAATTACTCCACCGCGAAGCCTTGCTGGCGGAGTGGGACAAGCTCGATTGGAAAATCAAACTGGATTTGCTGCGGCGCAGTCTCGGCGCGTTCACCGATGCACTGCTGCTGCAACCGCGCAGACTGGAGGATGAAATGTTTCAAGACTTACGACTCGGTTTTCGGATGTTGCGCACGCAACCGGCGTTTTCGCTGGCGGCGATTCTGGCGCTGGCGTTGGGCATCGGCGCGACGACTTTGATTTTCAGCGTGGTCAACGCCGTCTTGCTCAGGCCGCTGCCTTACCGCGATGCCAACCGCATCGTCCGGCTGGAAGAGCGGCACGGCGGCGGGGCGGGCAATCTCAGTTACGCGAACTTTCTCGATCTGGGCGAACAGACCGCCTCGCTGGAACACATTGCGGCTTCGCGTTTTTGGACGGGAAATCTCGGCGGCGACAATCGCGAACCGGAACAAGTGCCGAGCGCTTTCGCTTCGGCAAGCTTTTTCCACGCTCTGGGCGTTGCGCCGCTGTTGGGACGCACCTTTTCGCCGGAAGAAGATCGTCCGGGCGGCGCGCCGGTCGTGGTCTTGAGCCATAAACTTTGGCAGCGGCGGTTCAACGGCAACCAGAACATCATCGGCCAAACCATCCGCGTCAGCGACGTGAATCGCACGGTCATCGGCGTCATGCCGCACGGCTTTCAACTGCCGACCAATACGCAACTCTGGACACCGCTGATTGCCACAGGCAGTTTGCGCAACAATCGCCGCTCGCATCTGCTCACAGCCATCGCGTGCTTGAAGCCCGGCGTGACAACCGAGCAGGCGCAAGCGGAACTTGCCGCCGCCGCCGCGCGCATCGAACAGGCCAATCCGAACGTAGACCCGCAATTGACGCTCGGCGTGATTCGCTTGCAGGAACGGATGGTCGGCGGCATTCGCCCGGCGCTGCTGACGTTGCTGGCCGCCGTCGGCTGTTTGCTGCTGATCGCCTGTGCCAACGTCGCCAACCTGTTGCTGGCGCGGTCGGCGGCGCGCGAAAAGGAAATGGCCATCCGCGCGGCGCTCGGCGCGGGACGTTTGCGTTTGCTGCGGCAACTGCTGACTGAAAGTTCGCTGCTCGGGTTGTTTGGCGGCGCGCTCGGTTTGGTCATCGTGTATTGGGGCGTTCGCTTCATCGTCACGCTTGATCCCGCTGCCTTGCCGCGCATCAACGAAGTCACGATTGATGCTTCGGTGCTCCTGTTTGCGTTGCTGGCATCTCTTGCGACCAGCGTGTTGTTCGGCATCGCGCCAGCGCTGCAACTGCCTTCACATTCGTTGCAGGGCGCGCTGAAAGAAAGCGGACGCAGCAGTGCCGGCGTCGGGCGGCGGCGTTTGCGTCACGGATTGATTGTCGCGGAAGTCGCGTTGGCGGCGTTGTTGCTGATTGGCGCGGGACTGCTCGGCGCAAGTTTCCGTAAACTGTTAAGCGTCGAGCAAGGCTTCGATCCGCAAAACGTGCTGACGATGAATCTTTTTCTTTCACCGACGCGCTATCCGCAAGGCGCGCAACAAACTGCCTTTCTCAAACAAGTGTTGGAACGCGTGGCTAGCGTGCCAGGCGTGCGCGTAGCTGGACTGAATACGTCGCTGCCGATGACCGGCGGTGCGGCGACGGGTTTCGAAGTGGTCGGTCATCCGCCCATCACCTCCGGCGCGGAGCGGCTGGCCGACATACGCAGTGTTGACCCGAACTACTTTCGCGCCATGAGCATTCCGCTGCGTGCGGGGCGCGTCTTCACAGAACGCGACACGGCGGATGCGCCGCGCGTCATGCTCATCAACGAAAGTCTGGCGCGCCGCCACTTCCCTGACGAAAACCCGCTGGGTCGCCGAGTCACAATGAAAGATTGGGGGCCGCCGCTGACAGGCGAAATTGTCGGCGTGGTCGCCGATGTCAAAGAAAACGGCCTCGACGCTGAGGCTTCCGCTGCAATCTATTGGCCGTACCCGCAATTCCCGAACGCCTTCAACGCCCTGGTCGTCAAAACCGACGGCGATCCGGCCGGCATCGTCAACGCCATCAAAGCGCAAATCCGGGCCGTGGATTCCGCGCAACCGATCGCCAACATCGCCACCATGGAAGAAGTCGTTGCGACTTCAGTCGCCGACCGCCGCTTCAATCTGCTGTTGTTCGGCGTATTCGCCGCGCTCGCGTTGTTGTTGGCCGCGGTGGGAATTTACGGCGTCATCTCTTACACGGTCTCGCAACGCACACACGAAATCGGCATTCGGATGGCGCTTGGCGCGCAGGCGCACAACGTACTCGCGCTGGTCTTCCGGCAAGGCATGACGTTGGTCTGCGCGGGCATCGCGATGGGATTAGCCGGCGCATTCGCGCTGACGCGGTTAATGAAAGGCTTGCTGTTCGGCGTGACGGCGACAGACCCTCTGACCTTCGCGCTGATTCCGTTGACGCTCGGCGTCGTAGCCGGGCTGGCGTGTTATCTGCCGGCGCGACGCGCAACCAAAGTGGATCCGCTGGCGGCGTTGCGTCACGAGTAAAGCCGATGCCCCTCAAGCCTAAGCCCGAACAATAAAACTTATATGCGTACAAGACGTCGGTGAAGCTTCTGCCTTATTAAACCGGCCTGTTGTCTTAATCAGGTTGTGTTTAGCATTTGTATGGCAAAGGAGACCTCATGAACAGAGCTTACCGCGATTGGTTGAAGTCAGGATTATTGTTCGGGCTAGGAATTATGCTGTGCCTTTTCCTGCCGCCTTCATCGCACAAAATCAGTCGGGCACAAACGCGCCAGGAGCCTGGGCGATCCATCGGGACAATCCGCACACAAGGCGATTTGATCGTGATGACACTGAACGAAGGCGCGCTGGGCAAAGCCAACATGTTCGATATGGCGCGTCGCACCTTACGTTTCACGCCGGAAGCAAATGGCTATCGCGCGGAGAACGTGCCGCTCAAATGGGATTCGGAATTCGGCGCGGCCATCACGAATCCGCAAGTTCCCCTGCGCAACTTCGCGTTTCCGTTTTCCGGCAAAACCTGGGACTCGTTGTCGGTTGGCCTGACAGGTTCCATCAGTCTGGGCGCGCCGCAAAGTGGAGCAGCCAATGCCGGCAGCGGGCGCGGCGGCGGCGTTTCGATTGACCGCTTTGCGCAGTTACAAGAAGCGGCGCGCACGTTGGTCAATACGGTTCCGGCGATTTGCGTGTTTTTCAAACCGCGCATGTCCGGTAATCGTTACGTGAAGGAATTGGCGGATCGCGTGGTCGTCACCTGGAGCCTGACCGAACCTGTCGGAGGGATTCAGGACTTCACCTGGACGCCGACGGTCAATCGCTTTCAGGCAGTGTTGTGGAAAGATGGAACCGTGGAAATGTCCTACGATGACATTGCGGCGAAGGATGCCATCGTCGGCCTTTATCCGCTGGTCACCACGGGCGCGGAGAAAGAACTGGCGACATTGACCGGCGAAGAAAACACAACTCTTGCTGCCCATCTCGACCTCAGGAACGTAAAGGTGTCAGTCGTGGACGGCATCTTTCTGAAAGTCACGATTGAAACGCGCGGGTCTGTGCTGCCGGAAGGCGATGCGGGTCTGGCCGGTCTGGCATATCGCATTTCATTCTCCAATCAAAAACCTTTGCCCACGCGCGCGGACAATGCGCGCCCGGCTTCTGTCCCGGATTCTGTCCTGAATGCTGTGTGGACGATTCGCGGTTTCGGCGCGGGCGGACGCGGCGGTGGGCGTGGCGGCGGCGCGGCACGTTATGTGGCTTCCGGCTCAGGCGCTGCGCCTGCCGTCAAAGTGAACGGCAATTCGATTTCGATGCAGGGGATGTTGCCCGCCGGGTTCAGCGCGGGCGAACAAGTAGCGATCTTCGCCGATGTCCAAACACCGGGCGCACCGCCCGCCACCGTTGACCGGATTGCTCCGCGCGCCGTGTCTCTGGCCGGCCTTCGCAATCCTGCCGTGGATTTGTCGGCGGTGAAAAAGCAGGACGGGCCATTCGCGTTGATCTACGAATCGTTTCACTATTTGTCCTTGCCGAATCCCAGAGATTTGACCTGCACAGTCATTCAGGCGCTCGGCGACAAGTTTGATTTCCTCGCCTATTACTCGGACTTTCGCGTGGACAATCAGGAAGCCGGAACGCCCAGCACAGGCCCATTAGGCGGCGGCCCGGACGGTGGCGCGGTGACGGGCATTGGCGCAACGCAACGCGGCCTGGACGCTTATTGCACCTCCGGCAGATTTCAATGGCAATTCGTGCAGCCCGTGTACATAGGCTCCAATCAAGCGCAGGAGCGACCGCCCGCCGGAATCGCCGACACGAACGATCACAACATAGGGTTTTACGTGCGCCAACTCAGCCGCAAATCGTCGGACGGAAAGATGCCGCCCTACAATTACGGCATCGCACAAATCGCGCACGAGATGGGACACCGCTGGTCTGCGTTCGTTTCCGCGAAAGTAAACGGCGAAACGATCCCGCTTGGCCCGACGCATTGGGCGCGCGGTTTGCACGCGCCGGTTCCGTTCCCATACCAACGTCCGATAGAGGCATCCGCGATGGGCGGCGGCGTCTGGCAGGACAATTTCGATGGCACGTTCACGCAACTCGATGACGATTATTACGTGCCCGCGACGGGCTGGTCATTTCTGGAACTGTATCTGATGGGTTTGGCTGCGCCGTCTGAAGTGCCTGACTTCTTCATTCTCAGAAATCTGGTCGCGGCAGGCCGCGATGCAAACGGGCATGCGATCTTCAAAGCGGATCGAACGAAGATCACCGTGCAGGACGTGATTGCCGCCGAAGGCCCGCGCCTGCCCGACGTTGACCACGCACAGAAGAAATTCAA
>CAZRXE010001267.1:0-2528 GCA_964603695.1 uncultured Heliomicrobium sp. | reverse complement strand
AGTGATGATGAAGCATTTCAATACGACGGGGCCGTGCAATCCGGCAGATCATTACATGCTGGCTGCATCCAAACGATTGCCGGAGGTGCGGGGGCTGATTGACCAAAAGTTATATTTTGTGTTGCACGCCGCGCGGCAGACGGGCAAGACGACCTCGATGCTGGCGCTCGCACGGGAACTGACCGCCGAAGGGCATTACGCCGCGCTTGTCCTATCCGTCCAAGCCGCTGCGGTTTTCAGTCACGATATTGAAGCCGGCGAACGAATGTTGCTCAGCCGCTGGCGCAAGGTGGCGGAAGACGAATTACCGCCGGAATTGTGTCCTCCCGAATGGCCCACGGCGGCAACCGGTGAGCGAATCAACTCAGGATTGCGAGCCTGGGCGCGCGCCATTCCGCGACCGCTGATTGTCTTTCTGGATGAAGTGGATTCCTTGAAAGACGACCTGCTGTTGTCCCTCCTGCATCAACTGCGCGATGGGTTCACGTATCGCCCGAAAAGCTTCCCCTGGTCATTGGCGCTGATCGGTATGCGCGATGTGCGCGATTACAAAATCAAATCGGGTGGCAGTGATCGCTTGAACACCGCCAGTCCGTTCAACATCAAAGCGCGCTCGCTGACGATGAGCAATTTCACGGCGGAAGAAGTCGCCGCGCTTTACCGTCAGCACACCGCCGAAACCGGGCAGGTCTTTACCGAGGAAGCCGCAGCGCGCGCGTTTGAGTTGACGCAGGGGCAACCTTATATGGTCAACGCGCTGGCGAAAGTCTCGGTTGAAGAATTACAGCCGGATGTGACTCAGCCGATCACCGTCAACGAGATTGAACGCGCCAAAGACATTCTGATTGAGCGGCAGGAAACTCATTTGGACAGCTTGGTCGAACGGCTGCGCGAAGAGCGCGTGCGCAAGATCATCGAGCCGATTCTGGCGGGCAGTTCGCTCAGCGATTTCCCGACAGACGATCTGCGTTTCGTGCTGGATTTGGGACTGGTCAGGCGAGAAAACGGCAGCGGTATTTTCATTGCCAATGCCATCTATCAAGAGGTTATCCCGACGGCGCTCGCCGCTGTGACCCGTGCTTCGCTGCCGCACATTACGCCCGCGTGGCTCAACGCCGACGGCAGTCTGAATCCCGACAAGCTTCTGGAATCCTTCCTCGCGTTCTGGCGGCAGCACGGCCAGCCGCTGCTGGGCAGCGTGCATTACCACGAAATCGCGCCGCACATCGTGATGATGGCCTTTCTGCACCGCGTGGTGAATGGCGGCGGTTCGCTCGAACGCGAATACGCCATCGGCACGCGACGGATGGATGTTTGTTTGCGTTACGGCGCGTTCACGTTGGGGATGGAACTGAAAGTCCGGCGCGACGGCAAACCATATCCTCTGGCGGAAGGCCTGGCGCAACTAGATGAATACTTGGGCGGGCTGGGACTGGAGACCGGCTGGCTGGTGATTTTCGATCAGCGCGGCGGACTGCCGGAGATCAGCGAACGGACGACGGCTGAAACCTCCGTCTCGCCCGCAGGCCGGACAATCACCGTGATTCGCGGCTGAAATTAGACAAGGAATGTGAATCAACAACTCTGAAGAACTATGAAAACCTACCCTCTTTATCTCAATGGCGACTGGCACGTTGCCGGCCCATTTCAATCTGTCACCAATCCCGCCGCTGGCGAAATCATCGCGCAGGTTTCCACTGTGGATCGCGCGCGCGTGGCGCAAGCAATTGCGGACGCACACGAAGCGTTTAAATCGTGGCGACGGCTGACCGGCAAAGCCCGCGCGGATTTTCTGCTGGCGATTGCCGCTGAAGTCGAAACCCGCAAAGACGACATCGCCCACACGATCACGCTGGAAAACGGCAAGCCTTTGCCGCAAAGCTTCGGCGAAGTGGCGATGACCGTGGATCATTTGCGCTGGTTTGCCGAAGAAGCGCGGCGCGCGTATGGCCGCATGATCCCGCATCAGGCCGACGGCAAACGCAATCTGGTCATCAAATCGCCGATGGGCGTCATTGGCGCAATCACGCCGTGGAATTTTCCGTTGGTGCTGGCCGTGCGAAAGATGGCTCCGGCGCTCGCGGCAGGGAACACTTTCGTCTTGAAGCCGGCGGAACAAACGCCGCTGAGCGTGTTGGCTTTTGCCGAATGCGTGGCCGCCGCCGGATTGCCGAAAGGTGTCTTTCAGGTTGTGCTGGGAGAGGCTTCGGAAATCGGCAAAGAGTTTTTGGAAAATCCGCTTTGCCGCAAGGTCAGCTTCACCGGTTCGACCGAAGTCGGGCGCTTGCTGATCGCGGGAGCGGCGAATACGGTCAAGCCGTTGTCATTGGAACTTGGCGGCAACGGGCCTGTGCTGGTTTTCGGCGACATTGATTTGAACCGCGCGGTCGAAGGCGCTTTGATCGCCAAGACGCGCAACACTGGCCAATCCTGCATCGCCGCCAATCGGATTTATGTCGAACGCGCGATTTACGAACCGTTCCTCGAAGTCTTCACCGCGAAAATGAAAGCGATGAAGTTCGGCGACG
>CAZRXE010001266.1:0-5732 GCA_964603695.1 uncultured Heliomicrobium sp. | reverse complement strand
GTCCGTCGAATAGCCCAGGCCGTAAACGAACAACAGCGGTTTGGCTTCGGTCAGATTGATCGTGACCTTGTGCGCCGAACCGTCATTGACGCCGGTTGCGCCGGCCACCGGTTCGGCGCGAACAGTGACTTCGCGAAAGGCGTTGGTGGCGTAAAGATCGCGCTGCGTTTGCGCGATTTTGGCCGGGGTCAGCAGTTCGCCTTTGCTGAAAGCCAGATAGCGCCTCACCCAGCCCGTCCCTGTTTTGGTCAGGCCGTTGATTTCAATTTCGGAAACCACCGCGCGCTCGCCTTCATTGATTTCATAAACCAACCGGACATTTTTGTCGTCCGCGTCCGCGATTTGCACCGTGACGCCGGCTTCCAGATAACCGCGTTCGTTATAAAACTGCCTGATTTTCCGCGCGCCCAACTGCGCCCGCGTCGGCGAAAAGACTTCGGTCTTTTGAATCGGAAAATCCTTCTTCAATTCCGCTTCCGTGAACACATTGTTGCCGCGCAGGACAATGTCCGTAAATCCGAATTGCGTGCCTTCCTGAACTTCAAAAATGACTATCAGATCGTCGTTGTCCGGCTTGAAGGCCAGCCGCGATTTGACGCGGGCATTGCGAAAACCCAAATCCACCAGTTTGGCGCGAATGGTTTCCTCGTCGCCGCTCAAACGCGAATTGCTGGTCAGGCCGCGCACGGTTCCGCCGATCAACGGCAAATCCTTCAGGAAGGGAATGCCGCCGACTATGCTTTCCCGTTTCGACAATAGTTCGCCTTCGACATTGCTCAGGCGAACGGATTTGGTGCCTTCAATGCGGATTTCCTTGAGGTCGTAAATCTGGTTCGGTTCGATGTCGTAAAACACTTGCAGATTCTTGCCCGTGCAATCCGCCGGTTCGCAGCGGTAATTGACCTCGGCGAAAAAGTAACCTTGTTCCTGCAAGTATTCGTTCAGGCGACGCTCGCCCAGTCGCGCCAGCGAACGGCTGAAACCTTGCGTCATGACCGGCAACAAATCGCGCAGGGTTTTGCTGTTCAGTTTCAGATTGGGAACCGGTTCAACAGTGACTTGCGCCGCAGGAAACTTGGGACGCGCGGCGCGCGCCGTTCCATTTGCCGACGGCAGTGAAAGTGTGTTGTTTGCGCCGGGCTGGAAGCCCAGAGCGAATCGTTGCCGCCCACGCAATTCAATGGTGAAGGCGTTGTCATGCACGCCCTGCCGCGCGGCGCTGCCGCCTTGCGTGTAAGTTGCCAGCGCGGAAAAACGATTGGACAAGGTGTATTCGGCCAGCGCGGTTTGATCCTGTTCGGTGCCCAGATTGGTGGCGTAACTCAGATAGACGTTGCGCGACAGTTGCTGACCCACTGTCAGCCGTGCCGCAGGGTTGGAGTTCGGACGCAATACCGGATCAATCTGGAACCGGCTCAGGCCGAGCAATTGTTCAGTCGGTTTGGAAATCAAACCCGAAGTCAGCAGGGACGCCGCCGTGCCGAAGCCCTGTCGCAAAGGGTCTTGTCCGCTGATGATACCTGCTTCCGTGCGGCCAGTGGTGATGAGCGCGATGATTTCGTCGCGCGTCAGTTGCGGTTCCGCACGTAGTTTCAATTCAATGGAGTCAATCGTGCCCTGCATATCCAGGTAAACGCGGTAGCCGCTGACTTCGGATTCGGCCACCAGATCAAGCACCGGCGTTTGATTGTTGCCGGCGGGCAGATCCAGCGTGCCGCGCGTGATTTCGTAGCGTTGGCCGCGAAACCGTACCAGACCGCTTTCGGTTTCGATGCGCCCGCGCGGGTCTGGATCGCTGAGCGTGCCGCCGATGGTCATCAGCGCCGAACCTGCGGCGTTGATTTGATTGCCGCGCACCAGCAGCGAATCGCGCGCTTCGACGCGCACGTTCAGCCGCGTCGGCGGAATCAGCGCGGATTGCACGCCGGTGCTGGTGCCGCCCAGACTGAAACCGGCACCGCCCAGGTTCGATGCGCCGCCGCCGATCAGATTGTCCAAGTCCAGGCGCGTCACGTATTCGCCTTGCGGAACGGTGATCGAGCCGTCCAGGCGCTGGCCTTGCGGCGTGCCGGTCAGCGTCAGATCGCCGTTGACCGTGGCATTGAACTCTTCGTAATAAATCGCCGCCTCCGCGAGCTTGAAGCTGTACTTCCATTCCGCCGGCGCAAAACCCGCCAGTTTGGTCGTGCCGCCGGCGCTTAATCGTCCGTCATTGGCGTCGGCAGTGAAATTTTCCAGCGTGATTTGATCGCCCGTCAGTCGCAGGGTTCCGGTGCCGTTGGACAGAAAGACCGGCAGATTGCGCGTCGAAAGTCCGAAGCCGTTCAGCCCCACTGTCCCATTCAGCACGGGCTTTTCCGCCGTCCCGGTCAGCCGCGCGTCCACGTTGACTGCGCCGCTCAGGAACACGTCCGTCGTCGCGCTCGGCAGCCTTTCCAGATTGAGCGTGCCGTTCAAGGCGAAATTCATGGTCGCTTCATCGCTCAGTCCGATGGCGCCACCCAATTTCAAATCAATGCCGTTGCCGGTGATGGGCGTGGCTGGAATCGTCAACCGCTGCCGATCCAGCGCAATCACCAGTGGCGTTTGAATATTGACAGGACTGTCCAGCACGTCCAGTTTGATGGCGCTCAGCGTCATTCCGCCGCGCAGCAGTTCCGTCGTTGAATTGCCTTGCGCGTCCGCCGTCGGGCCTTCGACGCGCAGCTTGCCTGTCAGCGCACCGCGCACCTGCGAACCTATGTCCGGCGCGAACGTGGCGATAATCGGCGACAAATCCAGATCGGTCAGCTCGCTTTCGATCACAACGGGACGACCGGTTTTTTGCAGCTCTATGCTCGCCTTCAGAATTTCCGGCTTGAAGGATTTGTCTTTCGTCACGGTGGCCAGAATGCCCGTGACCAGTTCGGCATCGAGGCGTCCGCCGGGGCTGGTGTGCGCAGTTAATCGCAGCGCCCCCGCGTCGCGTCCGTTGACGCGAACGTTTTGGCCGATGGCCGACAACTCCACTTTCAAACTCTCCCAATCGAATTCCGGCGCTTTGCGCGCCTGGTTCAACTGATCCAGTTTGCCGCTGACTTGAAATTCCGCGTCGGCGAAACCTTCGACTACGGCGTTGTTCAACTCGAAAGATTCGGCCAGCGACGCCAGCGAGATTTGATTGAGCTTGCCCTGCGTTTGAAAGGCGTAATCGTCCAAATTGAGCTTGCCCGTCACGTTCAATCGCGTTTGCGGCAAACGGACTTCCAGACGTTCGAGCAAGGCTTGTTGGCCGTCGAATTTCAAATCGGCGATGGCCAATTGCGCTGGCTGTTTGGCGACGGTTCCGTTGCTCAGATTAAGCGTTGCCGAACCGATCAGTTTGCCGGGCAAGCCAGTCAAATTCGCGCTGCCTGAAACGTCGCCGCTGATGAACTGTTCGGCGTTGGGCGCGCCTGAGGCCGCCAGAATCGTTTCCAAACTGATGCGATCCATCGTCGCGGTTAAGTTGCCGGTTTCAGCTTTTGGATCAAGCGGCGCAAACAAATCGAATTTGGCCGCGCCGCCATTGGGCGCGGAAATCAAACCGTTTCGCACACGCATTTCCGACGCCGACGCCACGACGTGGCCGGACAATCCGCCAAGCAAGGCATCGCGCAAGCCTACGGTTGCCGCGCTCACATCGCCTTCCACCGTGGGCGTTTCGATCTTGCCGGTGACGCGCCCCTCGAATTTCAATTCGCCCAGTAACTGCGGTTCGTTTTCGACGATGAACGGGCGCGCGGCTTCAAACGAACGTGCGATTTGCACGAGCTGCTCCGATTCGGGCGCAAGCAGCGAAACGCGCAAATCGGATTCGCCGTCAGCCAGCAAGGTTCCGTTCGCCGTCAGCTTCGTTGCGCCCGTGGCCAATTGAAACTGCTCGAAGGTGAACACGCCGCGCGCGGCTGTGATGGCCACGTTGCCATTCAGCGGAACATCGCCGGCTTTCTCACTCGCCTTGCCCTCAAACCGCGCGCTGACTTTGCCGTCCAGGCTGCGTAAGTCGCTGCCAGAAAAACTCAATTCCACTTCGCCGCTGGTTTGTCCGGCGAGGGGCGCGTCTTTGACTTTGGCGACGGCCAGCAGATCGGCAGTCAGCAGATTGGTGAATGCGCCCTTGACGCGCTGCGGCGCGCCTTTGGCCAGAGGCAAAACGTATTCGGCTTCGACAGTGCCGCCCAGCGCCGAAGCTTTGATTTGGCTGACGGTCAGTGCCGTGTTGTCGAAAGCCGCTTTGGCTATGGCGCTCTGCACTTGCGCGCCGCTGATGTTGCCGCCGCCCAACGTGGCGTCGGCGTTGACTTCGTAGTTAGCACCCAACAGATTCGTCGTGACGTTGCTCAGTCGCAGGTCTGTCAGCTTGCTGTTCGGCCACGAAACGGAAGCGACGTTGACGGCGGGCACTGTGATTTTGGTTTCGGAGTTTTTGCCGTTGAGTTTGATTTCGCCTTTGACCTCGCCGAGTGCGATGCCGCTGATTTCGACAATGTCCACGGCCAGCGATTGAACGCCCGCGCGCGCCAGCGTCAGGTTCAACTTGTCCGCGTCGCCCGCCGCTACCACTTGCGAAAGCTCTACGCCGCGCAATTTGGTGTTTTCAACCAGCAGGTCTTCACTGCGAATGCTGCCTTTGAAACTGTATGTCGCGCCTGCGCCTTCCACTTTGCCGTTGACCGCGGCAGGGCCGCGCAGGATCACGCCCGGAAACGCAAACTGCGCCAGTTCCGCCAAACGCAGCTTGCTTTCGACATCGAAGCCGTAGCGCAGCGCGTTGAAATCTTCGAGCTTGCCTTTGGCTTTCACCTCGCCGACGGTCGAATCCAAAGAAACCTGTTCGACTTCGACGCCCGCCGGCGCAATGCGCGCCGTCAGGTTGAGTTTGCCGATGCCGAGGTCGCGATTTTCAAAACGTGCGCGGCTGTCATTGGCCGTCAGTTGCAAATTAACCACGTCCGGCGCTTGCGGCGAAAGCTGCGCGTTGATGTTCAGATTGGCGAGATCGGTTTCGAGCCGGTGTTGCTGATCTTTGAAATGCACCGCGCCGCCGGTCAGCGCCGCTATCAAGTTGGTCGAATCGAAAGTGATGGCTTTTGATTTCGGCGGTGCGTTGTGTACGCCTTCCAGATTGGTTTTGCCTTGTTCGTCAATTTCAAGAAAGACTTCAACGCCGTCGAGCGATAATTTTTTGAGCGCGACTTCGCGGCTCAATTTCGGCGCGTATAAATCCCGAATTTCGGTTTGCACTTCCAGGCTGCCGACAGTGGCGAGCAACTGATTGGTTTGCTGGTTGTAAATCTTCAGGTCTTTCAGCCGCGCGGTTTGCGTGTCCCAGGCGAAGCCGAAACTGCCGATTTCGCCGCGCAGGCCGAATTCGAGCAGCTTGGCCTTGATTTCACCGGCGACGAATTGATTGAACTTTTCGGAACGGAGCCAGAGCCAGGCACTGATCCCGGCAATCCCTCCCAATAAAAACAGGCCGAGCAACGCGATTAAAAACCGCTTTCGCCAGCGCGGCAGTTTGGACGACATAGAAGTTTGCTCCGAAGTTTTTGGATTCATTTTTGTCGAACTCGACCCCTGGGAGCGCAGTCCTTCCAGGCTGCAGGTCAGATGTGCGAAACCGTCTGGAAAAGTATGATTGCTCCTGCCACGGCCCGCAGCCTGCAAGGACTGCGCTCGCAGGGATTACGCGCACTGTTCAGATAAATGAC
>CAZRXE010001265.1:0-3665 GCA_964603695.1 uncultured Heliomicrobium sp. | reverse complement strand
CACGGCACCTTCAAACTGCTGTTCAACGGCATTTACTACGGACGCACCGAAACCGTGAAGTAACTCGACAGAGGAGTGTGACATTGCCTGTCGCACTCCTTTCCCGCTCTTCCCTCCAACTTCGGCCTGATAGTTGCACTTCCCTGCCCGGTTTACGCCTGCCAAATCCCTGGCGGCGAAATCAATCCAACAAAAATCAGAAGGAGGAATCGGAATGAATTGGAAGACAAGGCTGATTGCCGGTGCGGTTAAACATTACGTCTTACCGGTAATGGCGCGCCGCTTCACGCGCAAATCGGGCAAGCTGGCGTTAGTCGCGGGCGGCGCAGGCGTATTGCTGGCGGCGCGGGCGCTGGCCAGGCGAATGAACAAAGAAAGCCTGCGCGGCAAGACCGTACTCATCACCGGCGGTTCGCGCGGACTGGGTTTGGTGCTGGCGCGCGAATTCGTGCGCGAAGGCGCGCGCGTGACCTTGTGCGCGCGTGATGCCGAAGAACTGGAACGCGCGCGGCAAGACCTGGAACAGCGCGACGGTCAGGTGTTCACAGTGGTTTGCGATTTGACGGATCGAGCGGAAGCGGAACAAATGGCCAATGGTTCGGCGAAATAGACGTGCCGGTCAACAATGCCGGCATCATCATTGTCGGTCCACTGGAAGAAATGCTGGTGGCGGATTTTGAAGAAGCCATGCGGATCAATTACTGGGCGGCGCTTTACACCAGCTGGCCGTGCTGCCCGAAATGCGAGCGCGCAGTCGCGGCAGCATCGTCAACATCAGATCCATCGGCAGCAAAGTCAGCGTGCCGCATCTGCTGCCTTATAGCGCCAGCAAATTCGCGCTCACGGGTTTGTCCGAAGGCTTGCGCGCTGAACTGGCTCAGGACGGCATCCGCGCGACCACAGTTTGTCCTGGCTTGATGCGCACCGGCAGCCCGCGCAATGCAATTTTCAAAGGAAGGCATCAGGCTGAATACGCCTGGTTCAGCATCGGCGATTCTTTGTCGCTGCTTTCGATCAGCGCCGAAAGCGCCACGCGGCGGATTCTCGTTGCCTGCAAACGCGGCGAAGCCGAAGTCGTGTTATCGCTGCCGGCCAAAATGGCAAACACGTTTCAAGCCTTGTTTCCTGGAGTCTCCGCCGACTTGCTGGGATTGGCCAATCGTTTATTGCCCGCGCCGGGCGGCATCGGCGAACGACGCGCGAAAGGTTCGGACACCAGTCCACTTACGCGCCCTCTCTTTTAACCAGACTAAGCGACCGCGCGGCGCGTAAAAACAACGAGTTTGTTTGAAGACAGTGTTTTCCTGAGACCCTAGTTCTTACAGGTTATGGGCCGTGATAGTTGCGGCCTTTCTTTTTCAGCGATGTTCGCTCATCAAACAGCAGCTTGTAAGAATACCGCTGCGAATGCGTTACCCTGAAACCCGAAACCTAAAACCGGACACCTGACTGCCAAAAATCTATTGAAATATGCGGCAACGTTCTTTTTACAGTTTCCGGGTACTGGGTTTCGGATCTCAGGTGTCGGAGGATGAATTCGCCGGCAGTATCTGGAAGACTTCTCTCCCAAAGACATTGATCCGTTTAAGTTATTCGCACAACAAAAAGTCCCGGCAATAGAAACAATTGTTTCGATTGCCGGGACTTTTTTTGGTGAGCGGGGCTAAACCACTGCTCGACGTCCGGTCAACAATTGAATAACCAGGATGACCCCCGCAATGACCAGCAAGGCGTGAATCAAACTGCCGCCCACGCCGCCAATCAGTCCCAGAAGCCACAACACAAGCAGAACCGCCAGAATTGTCCACAACATAATTTTCCTCCTTTGTAGAACTGCTTTGTCGAAGCAGCTCGTGGTTAAGTTTAGTGAGTAAGCAAGGTTAAGTTCAGGAATTAGCCGGTTTGACCTTGAGCGTGTTTTTCACGCTCTTCACGCCTTCGGTTTCCTTAGCAACACGCTCGGCTTCGAGTTTTTGTTCATTGGTGTCCACAGTACCGCGCAGCGTGACGGCGTTATTCACCACGTCAATATTGATTTTGCGTTGCGGAGTGTCAGCATTGCCAATCAGCTTGGCGACGATCTTGGTATGAATCCAGGCGTCGTCCAAAGAAGCTCCGACTTTCTCGCCGCTGCGTTCTGCGCGACCTCGTTCTTCGGTGTAATCGGTGCGCGTTAATTCGCGGGGTTTGACATCAATCTTATCCGTTACGACCAAGCCGGCCTGAGCGGCGCGTGCATATTCGACAGCGCGTGTCCGCAAAGCTTGCGATTCAACTGTACCGGATAAGGTTGCGGTGTTTTTTTCTGCATCGGCGCTGACATCAATATCAGCGGCTTTTAACTGCGCATCGCCGTCAAGTTTTGTTTTGATCGCACTCTTCAAGTCCGAATCGCTCATTCTGGGCTGCGATGCATTGTTTTCCGTGGCGGGTTCGCAAGCGATTGTCGCCATTGCGAATACTGCCAGCGCCAAAGCCATAAAGATTGTCTTCATCATCTCTTTCCTCCTTTGATGACAAGAAGCATTTCAGATGCTTACCAAAAGCTGCGGCGCAACACTGCAAGCTTAATGCCAAGATTGCAGAATGCATTTTGAACATTTGTTTTTTCTGGCAATACACCGCAATGACAATTGACCAATAAGGAGCATCGTAAGTTCTTTGCCCGGATGTTGAGCAATGAAAAACTGAGAATTGAAATTTAGCGTTTAGAGGTAGATTGCCCAGCTTTTCGGTTTCTGGTGCTTGGTTCTTTAATGACCAATTGTGTTCCGCGCAAAAACGTCTGCGTTGTTTGACTAAATCGATTCAGCCAAGATTGGCTTTAAGCTGAGCAACAGGGCGGCAGGTAATCTCGATTGTTTCAACCCAACTCGCTACCGTATCCTTTAAGTTCAAGTTTTGAAGTGAGAAGCCATCAGCGTACTTCTCAAATGCGTTTTGAGCCATAAAACAGGCGTTTTCTTGTGGCACTGTGCTTGCCACAAACAGTCGCGTGCCTCTCACCGAGAAAGAGGTCGCGTAAGAGCTGGTGATTGATTGGGTGCATACACCGGCTATTGGAAGGGCTGCCTGTATCAGTTATGGGGATCGAGAGTCAGGCAGCCTTTTTTTCTTCCCGTTGGGAAGGCGATGATTTCGAGGAAAGAGAATGCCAACCACTAAGCCTGACTTATCTGAAGACACCACCGATCAATCCACACAAAGACCTTTAATTATTCCTATTTTGCCTAATGATGAAGTTGATCCGATACCACCGGAGCCTATCGAAGCCCCGTCCGAATCGGACGACTCGCGTTTGCCTGAGCCGCCCGATTCCCCCGATTCTATTGACGAAACGCCGAACGAGCTGACCATTTATGTTTGAGCGGCATGCAATGCCTGGCTGCCTTCTTTTACTTCCGTATCAATTTCAGTGGCGACTGGAGCTTTCGGCGCGGCGTCCTGTCCGTTGCCTTTTCTGAGCAGGCTGTAAAGACGTGGGCGGTAAATGCCCAGCATGTTGGCTGCCGCTTGTTTGTTGCCTTTGGTGCGTTCGACGGCGGAATGCGCCAGATAAACTTCCAATTGCTTAAAGAGTTCATCGGCTTGTGTGCCGGTTTGCGGTTCGGGCAGTTTGCTGACGATCATCCGGCAAAGCTGTTCAATGGTCACCTGTGACAGAT
>CAZRXE010001264.1:0-2875 GCA_964603695.1 uncultured Heliomicrobium sp. | reverse complement strand
AGTCGAACGCCTGCTCGGCGACGCGCGTTCGCAATGTTTCGTCAACGCTTTCCTGGATTACTGGCTGGATTTGCGCAAGGTGAACATCACTTCGCCGGATGAGTTGCTCTATTCCGATTACTACCTGGATGACCATCTGGTCGAATCGGCGACGTTTGAAACGCGCGCGTTTTTCAGCGAACTGATTCGCGGCGATCTGCCCGCGCGCAATCTGATAGCTTCGGATTTCGTGACGATCAACGAACGATTGGCGACGCTGTACGGCTTGTCCGGCGTGCAAGGTTCACAAATTCGCCGCGTCGCGTTGCCGCCTGATTCGGTGCGCGGCGGATTGCTGACTCAAGCCGGCGTGCTGAAAGTCACAGCGAACGGGACGACTACTTCGCCCGTCGTACGCGGCGCTTGGATGATGGAACGCATTCTGGGCAAACCCGCGCCGCCTCCGCCCGCAGGCGTTCCCGCCGTCGAACCGGACATTCGCGGCGCGACGACGCTGCGCCAACAACTTGAAAAACACCGTACCAATCCAAGCTGCAACACCTGTCACGCGAAGATTGATCCGGCAGGCTTCGCGCTCGAAAACTTCGACATCTTCGGTGCGTGGCGCGACAAGTACCGCGCGTTGGCCGACGGCGAAAAAGCACCCGGCGTCGGCAAAAACGGCCAGAAATTCGCCTTTCGATACATTCAGCCCGTGGACGCTTCCGGCTCGCTGCCCGATGGGCGGAAGTTTCAAGATGTGCGCGAGTTGAAAAAGCTGTTATTGCTGGACGAGCGGCAAATCGCGCGCAATCTGACGAATCAATTGCTGGTGTTCGCGACCGGCACGCCGATGCAATTCGGCGACCGCCCGAAAGTCGAAACCTTGCTGAATCGTGCGGCAGGTAGGGGTTATGGCGTGAAATCGCTGATTCAATTGATTGTCGAAAGCGAGATGTTTCGGAATAAGTGAGCCATAGCCGCAAGTTTCATAAGTTCTAAAAAGTAGAGAACAGTCTTTTTCATTTTCCATATATCAGTTGGAATTTTTCATTTGTCATTGATTGCGGGTAAATGAGTGGATTTATTGACCAATGGCCAATTTCAAATTTCATATCACAAATGGAAAATAAGCAGCGAACTGTTATCTGGGAAATGAAACTTGCCGCATGGCCATCAAGAAAAATCTTTTTCTTGTTGGCCATGCGGCGCCGGATTTCCTACCAATCCACGACCGAGCCATCGTCCGGGTCGTAGGTTTCAGCGTTGCGCCAATCGTGGCCGATCTTGTCTTTCATCGCTTCTTCATCCAGTTCGATGCCCAGTCCCGGCGCGGTTGGCAGATCAACATAACCGTTCGTTACTTTGAAAGGATTCTTGATGTAGCCCTCGCCCAGACTGACTTGTTCCTGGCAAAGGAAGTTCGGAATCGAGGCGGCAATCTGCAATCCGGCGGCCAGCGAAATCGGGCCGAGCGGATTGTGCGGCGCGATGTTGGCGTAATAAGCCTCGGCCATTCCGGCGATCAAACGGACTTCGGTAATGCCGCCCGCGTGGCACAGGTCGGGTTGCAGGATTGTGGCTGCACCTTTTTCCAGAATCTGACGGAAGCCCCATTTGGTGAAATCGCGCTCGCCCGTGGCAATCGGGATGTGCGTGGTTTTCGCAAGCTCGGCCATCAAATCCACGTTCTGGCAGTTGATGATTTCCTCGTAAAAGAACGGATGAAACTGTTCCAGTTCCTTCATCAGGATTTTGGCCGTCGCGGGTGGAACCGCGCCGTGGAAATCAATACCGATGTCGCCGTCCTTGCCGACGATTTCGCGCAAGCGTCCGAACTGCTCCACCGCGTTGTCAATCCAGGCTTTGTTTTCAATCGCGCGGGAATAACGGCCATTCAAGCGCGCCGGGCCGGTTTTGAAAGCGGTGAACCCCTGCGCCTTGCGCTCTTTGATGAGTTCAGGTGTTCCGGCGTGCGCATAAACGCGAATGCGTTGGCGAGTCGGGCCGCCGAGCAATTCGTAAACCGGCACGCCCAGCAATTTGCCTTTGATGTCCCACAACGCCTGGTCAATGCCCGAAAGCGCGCTGGTCAGAATCGGCCCGCCGCGATAAAAGGCGTGACGGTAAATCGCTTGCCAGTGATGCACGGCAGCACGCGGGTCTTTGCCGACCAGATACGGTTCGATTTCCTTGACGGCGGCGGCGCAAGTCAGCGCGCGGCCTTCGGTAATCGGTTCGCCCAGACCGACCACGCCGACATTGGTGTGGACTTTCAAAAACAGCCAGCGCGGTTTGACCAGAATGGTTTCCAGTTTGGTGATCTTGACGGTTTCGCGCACGGTCGTTCGCTGTTGCTGAACAATTTCCGGAATCGGCGCGCGCGGTTGAATGATTTCCTCGGCGTGGGCTTCCGCGCCGGAAACGGCGTTCAATGCGCCGAACCCTATGGTTGCCGCCGCAGTGGTTTTCAGCAGCGAACGGCGTTGCAAATCGGTCGAATCTTTCTCTTTCTTGTCCGATGACATAGCTTGCTCTCCTGATGACAAAGTGAACGCGCCGGCCAATCCCAAAATCGGCATTGGCCAAATCGCGGCGAAGTGATCGGTTCCTTCCCCAGTGGACTTCTCCTGCAAATGTCTGTTGATAAGTTTGTTTGACCGCTTTGATGTGGCCGACACTCTATCGCTGGGGTTGGAGGGAGTAAAGGTTTGGCGGAAAAGTTCGGTTCGCAACTTGGTAAAAGATGCGCAGTTAAAGCCTCCGACCAGAAGTGTTCGGCATAACAATTGAGAAAAGATGATTGAGTAGGCGAGAGATCATCGGTCAAACTCTAGTAAAGCAATCAAACTGAACTGGAGGAAACAGATTGAATCTCGCCCAAGCAATCAAAACA
>CAZRXE010001263.1:0-8176 GCA_964603695.1 uncultured Heliomicrobium sp. | reverse complement strand
CACCGAAGTACAAGGGCGAAACTCGCATCAGCGGCCTGCGCTCTTGGGATAAGCAGCGCACCTTTTTGAAGCCGCTGGTTGCACACTTCGGCAAAATGCGCGTTCGCTCGATCACGCACGCCGACATCGAAAAGTACAAGGCCGAACGAAGCCAGACGCCGAAGCAGCGAGGCGGAGAACGAACCATCGCCAGCATCAACAGGGAACTGTCCCTGCTGCGCGCTATCTTCAATTTTGCCCGGCGCGCCGGCTGGCTTATCCGCAATCCGTTCGAGATGGGCGAATCCATCATCAGCTACGCCGATGAAAACCGCCGCGAACGCATTCTGACGCGCGATGAGGAAGCGCGCCTACTCGAAGTTTGCAACGGCAAGCGGGCGCATCTTCGGCCGTTGATTGTTGCGGCGGTGGATACCGGCATGCGCCGGGGCGAACTACTCAAGCTGAAATGGGCGGATGTAGATTTTGACCAAAACCTGATTCGCGTCCGAAAAACCACAACAAAGACCTGGGAAGCTCGCACCATCGGAATGACCGCTCGGCTGGCCGATGAGCTTCGCCGATTGCGGAACGCCGCGCCGCCCGCTTTGGACGGCCTAGTTTTCGGCTTGGTGTCCGGCGTCAAGCGTTCGTTCGTGACGGCCTGCCAAAAAGCCGGAATCGAGGGGCTTCACCTTCACGACCTGAGACACACGGCCACAACGCGAATGATCCAGGCCGGGATGCCGCCTCTGGAAGTGATGAAGATTACCGGTCACAAACAGATGACGACCTTCCTGCGCTACCTGAACGCTGACAACGAGACGGCAAAGCGGGCGGCGGCGGCGCTCGACACCTTCCATGGCACTGACGTTGGCGTGGAGACAGGGCATGGAGCCGAATGGGGCAACGGGCTGGTGCTGCACTAGCGCAGCACTAGCGCGGCACTAGAAAAACTAGAGCGTTTTTTATTCGGTGTTGAAGACACAGAAACGGCCTAAAAATGGGTAGAAAAGAGGAGCGGAGCGCACGTTAGGCAGCACGCGCAAAAATAAAAAAAAATCTTCAACGATACTTGGTTCGCCGGTCAAGGAATCGGCCTTTGAAATGACTTCAGGCAATCCCGCGAAAAGTTTCCCGACCTATCCGGGATTGCCTGAAGGTTCAACCAACCTGTCAGACAGGCGGCTTCTGTCCTTCGACGGATGCCCGCAGAAAGGATTTGTTGATTATGAGCGTTGATGCAGTTTTGGCAAAGAATAAGCCAGCCAGGAACAGGAAAAAGAGAGCCGCAATTCTCAACCGCCCGCCGGTTGAACCGTCCCGCACCTACACGCGCCGGGAAGCCGCATTGGCTTTGGGCATCAGTGTCCCAACAATCATCCGCGCCTATGAGGCCGGGTTCCTGAAAGCGTTTCGATGCGGACGGCGTGTGACTCACTCCGGTCAACAGTTGATGGACTGGCGCGAGACCGGTGGACAAACAGGATGCAGGAAGCAGAGCAAAATCAAAGGAGGGGCATAACTATGTCTGAGAACACGAAACCCGCCAGCGTGACGAGCACCGGCGGGTTCAATCAAAAGGTCGCATTTGGACGGGCGACGATGCGGATAGTAACACAATCCGCATCCTACGCCACAGCGAAGCCAAAAAAATCAACCTGCGCCGACTGCGCGCGTCCATCATCACGCCTCGCGATTCACGTCGCTACGCCCGGCGGAAAGGCTGTCACGCTGTGCATGGGCTGCCTGCGCCGATACCTCGCCGATGAGCGGCGTCAAGCTGCCCGTGCTGCTTTCGTCGCTTTGTTCCGTCCAGTCCCTTCGGGGACTGGCGGCGCGCCGGTGATCGTCGTGCTGGCCGTGTCAACGGCGAAAAGGAGGGCTGTATGAGTACAGGACTCCATTCACAGAATGGCAACGGTGCGCCATTTACCTTGCTCCCCGCGCTCTCACGTCAAGACACGCTGACCGAACGTGACCGCCGTTGGTTTGAAGCGAGCTTCATCACGTTGGAGATGGCGATCAGTGCCGGAATCGTGCGCGTTGATACTGTTGACGGAGCGGAAATCGTCGGCAGACAGCCGAAGGCCGGCGCGAACTTTGCCGGACTGATCTTCCCTTATACCTGGCCGGGAGAAGCGCGTCCGGGCGAATTCCGATTACGCCGCGACGAACCGGAACTTGAGCAGAAGCCGGACGGCACGACGAAAGAGAAAAACAAGTACCTCTCGCCACCGGGAAAAGGCGGACTGCTTTATTTTCCGCCCGGAACGCCTGTTGACTGGCTATCCGATGCCGATGTGCCTTGCACGATTGTCGAAGGCGAAAAGAAGGCATTGGCGATGTCGCGGTTTTACCGCGAGCGAGGCGAGAACCGCTTGGTGATTGGTCTGCCCGGCGTCTGGAATTGGCGCGGAACGGTCGGCAGCACGGTCAATGGCAACGGAAAACGCCAGCCGGTCAGAGGCGTCATTCCAAACTTTGATCGAATCGCCTGGCAGGAACGCTCCGCCCTGATTCTCTTCGACGCGAACGCGAAAACGGACAGCAGTGTTGCGGCGGCTCGCCATCTGCTCGCGGTTGAACTGAAGCGGCGCGGCGCGGAAGTCCTGACCGTGGATTTGCCGCGCATCGCGGGCGTCAACGGCGTGGATGATTTGCTGGGCTTGAAAGGCGCGGCGTTCGTCGCCAGCGTGCTTGAGAAGGCCGAAGATTTCAGCTTGACGGCCAACGGCTTTGAAGAGCGCGCTGGCGCGATCTATTGGCTCAAGAATGGCGGCATTGAATCAGTTCAACTGACCAACTTCGCGGCGAAAATCGTCGGTGATGTGATTCGTGACGACGGCACAGAACAATCCCGTCAGTATGAGGTTTCCGCCCGGCTGTGTGCGGCGCAGCAATGGCGCAAGGGAACTGTGGCGGCGGACGAATTCGAGGCGATGAAGTGGCTTGGGAAACTGCTGGGCGCGCGGGCCGTGGTCTTTCCCGGTCAGAAAGAACGTGCCTCTGTTGCAATTCGATTACTCAGCGGCGAGATGACGGAACGTTGCGTTGTCGCACATACCGGCTGGCGGAACGATGGCGACGGTTGGCGCTATTACCACGCCGGCGGCGCAATCTCCGCAGACGGTCTGATTGAAGCCGAGGTCGAACTCCCGCCGCAGCTTCAACCCTGCAACTTTCCTGCACCACTATCCGGCGACCGATTGAAAGAAGCGGTTCGCGCTGTTGCCTTCGATCTGCCGAAGGTTGCGCCGGAAACGATCATGCTGCCGCTGATTGGTAGTGCCGTCGCCGCCGTGCTGACCGAAGCGGATTTTTCGGTGTTCCTGTTCGGCTACACCGGAACGGGAAAAAGCGAACTGGCAGCCTTGATTCAAGCCTTTTTCGGCAAAGGTTATCACGCGAAAAACTTGCCCGGCTCCTGGTCGTCAACAGCCAATTGGCTGGAAACGATCGCGCACGCCGCAAAAGATTTGGCCATTGTTGTGGATGATTTCTGTCCGCTCGGTTCACCGCAGGAACAAGCCAAATTGCATGCCGCCGCCGACCGCCTCCATCGTGCGCAGGGCAACCATTCAGGCCGGGGCCGAAGCCGGACGGACGGCAGCGCCAGGCCGGTCAAACCGCCGCGCGGAATGATTATCAGCACCGGCGAAGACCTGCCGCGAGGCCAATCCTTGCGTGCGCGAATGGCGATCCTTCAAGTTGAAAAGAATTCGACCAACTGGCAACAACTCACGCTTTGCCAGAAGCATGCGCGGGAAGGCGTCTATGCCGACGCGATGGCGGCCTTCCTGCAATGGTTGGCGAAAGACGGTCGCATCGAGAGGTTGCGCGATCAGGCGGCCACGAAAATCGGCGAACTGCGCGATAACTGGCTGAAGGATAAATCCGACTCTCACAAACGCTCGGCAACGACGCTCGCCTATTTGGAACGCTCCTGGAATGTTTGGCTGGAATTCGCCGCCGCTTGCGACGCGCTCGACGGCGACGAAATTGCCGGACTGCGCGAGGCTGTGACGGATGCGCTTGACGCTTTCGGGCGCGCGCAAAACGGCTACCAGGTGAGCGAAAACCCGGCGTTGCGGTTCCTCGAACTGATTCAGGCGGCGCTTGCCAGTGGCAAGGCGCATTTGGCCGCAACCGATGGCGGCAGGCCGCCGATTGAGGATGCCGGAGGCTTTGGTTGGCGCAACGACGATTCGGCGGACTGGAAGGCTCAGGGCGACCGGATCGGCTGGATTGATGGCGATGACGTGTACCTTCAGCCGGACGCTGCCTACCGCTGCGCACACACAATGGCGTCCAACGGCGAGGGGTTGACGGTTGCGTCGAAGACACTTTGGAAGAGATTGAAAGAAGCAGAATTGCTTGCTTCGGTTGGAGGCGATGACAGACAGATGGTGCGCAAGCAGATTGGCCAAACCCGCCCTCGCGTACTCCATCTGAAGGCTGAAAAGCTCTCCGGCTCTCTTGAGGGTAAAAAATCGGGACAATCGGGACAATCGGGACAAGGGCGGACTTAGCCCGTTTCCGTCCCGATTTTCTGTCCCGATTATTTGGCTGTTTTTGAAAATCGGGACACAGAGCAGAGCAATGGAATCAACGGTTTAGATTCGCTGTCCCGATTGTCCCGATTATTTGGAGATAAGAGAAGCGGGAGAATCAAAGACAAGGAAAACAGTCGGTTTTTGACCACGCGCAGGGAAAAATCGGGACGCAAAATCGGGACAGAAAACAAAAGCGCCGGCAACCGCGAGCGCGGCGACCAGCGCAAAGTTCAAATGCGGCGCGGAAAGTACGCCGCAGGGGAGAAAAGTTCAAATGCAAAACATCATCGAAAAATTTTCCACGCCGCCGGGCATTCATTCAATTCCGCTCTATGCCGGAAGGCAGCTCATGCGCGATGCCTTCGTGGGCCGTCAATTCTGGTTGATCCTCATTGATGCCGCCGGTCTGCCGATGGTCGAAAGCATCATCCGCCGCCACTTTCCGGAAGGCCAAAAAGACGAAGTGCGGTGCATCGTATTGGCCGAACAGGGGCGCTTGTTTGCCGTGCTGGCGATGCGAAAGGCGCGGCTGTCGAGACGGCAGATGCAGCAAGAATTGCGGGGGTTTGGAATATTTCTGACGCGGCGTGAGGTTGCCGAAAAAGATGTGTTCATTGCGGTCAGCGGTAACGCATTGGATTTGGCAACAACCTTGGCTGACCGCCTTTTGAGCGATCCGGCCTTGCCGAAAACAACGCCTCCGTCGCCGATTGATCAGGCGGTGAATTGGCATCGTAGGAATTGAGATGGCGCTTGATCCTGAAATCCCGTTTTGACCAAACAAAAGGGACGCCAAAGCGCCCCGAAGCTTTCTCTTGAATGTGCGCGCCAAGGATACCACGCGCGCCAGTCGAGAGAGGCAATTAACCGGCTGATAGGCCAAAGGAGAAACGATGAATTCATTTGCACTAGACATTCTGGGAACCGTCGAAAAGCTCAATGCTGATGTTATTGCCCGACCGGGTGAAGCGCGCGAGATCGTCGCAGCCGCACGGCAGAAGGTAATCGAGAAGATGCAAAAGACTGATGAGCTTGAGGGCGGGCAGTATAAACGGCCGCTGCGCGAACTCTGCGGTGCCGCGCTCAGTATCGTGAATATTCGCGAACGTGCGACTGGCGAAAGTGGCGAGGTAAACAGGCTACTGCGCGCATTGGAGAGCCAGGCGGAAAAACTGTAACGACCGAACGGAGTAATGCGCAATGACACCTGCACAGATTCAAACGCTGCGAAACCTGGCCGCCGGCTTCCAATTCAACTCGGATATTGATCGCAAGCTGACCACCGCGCAGGCCAACGGCAACGCGGGGTGGCTCACAATGAAGCCGGTCGAACGATTAATCGTCGGCCATTATCACGAAGCCAAAAGCGCGCGCCGCCAGCTTGCCGAGATGGCCGCGCAACAACCCTCGAAGGAATAGGAGGCGGCCAATGCTTCGGCGGGCCGCCGGTCGGCAGCAAGCCAGGAGTTTCGGGATAAGATGCAATACCGCTGAGGCAATGAGAGGAAATGACTGAAAGTAAGAGACTCACAGCCAAACAGGAACGGGCGCTTCAGGCACTGCTGGTGACTCCGACCACGCGCGCCGCGGCGGAAGCTGCCGGGGTGTCTGAGGCGACCATCTGGCGATGGCTGGCGGATGCGGATTTCTCGGCGGTGTATCGAGAGGCGCGAACCAAGTCCCTGGAATCAACTCTCACAGCATTACAGGCCGCCGGCGCGGACGCCGTTAAGGCGTTGCGCGACGTAATGAACGACACCAACGCCAAAGGATCAGAGCGCGTCTCAGCCGCGAAAGCCATCATTGAGCTTGGCTTGAAGGGACGTGACGTACTCGAAACGGAAGAGCGCCTGGCTGCGCTCGAAGAACGCCTGGCTGCACAGCCGGGCGGGAGGAAAACGCGATGACTACAGAAAACAGGTTGCGAAAGATCGAAGACGCGATGCCGGGCGATCCGGCAATTTGGGTTGCCCGGCGCGTTGGCCAGTCCGACAACTTCACGGTGACTGCGCCGGGAGTCGAAGGACAGCGGCAGATGACCGCCAATGAGATTGACCGTACCTTGACCGGAACCGTTGTACTCGTTTCGAGGGCCGCGAGAAAGGACGTACTGCGATGAATCACCAAACCCGGATTTCAAAACTGGAAGTAGCAGCCTCTTCCCTGCCGCCGGATGGCCGGGTGATTCTTGCCCGCCTGAAGAAGATGACGGTTGAAGAAAGCGAGGCGGCTGTCAGGGAAATGACCGACGATGAGCTATTCGCCGCCGTGATGACCGACATTGACCGGGGCGGGCTTGATGTGACCAAACTGACCGATGATGAGTTGAAGCGGATCGCGAACGGCGAAGAACCTGCCGAGGTGCTGAAGGGGAGGCTGTTATGAACCTGCAATCGAGGCTGGCCAAACTGGAACGAGACGCTGCGGGTGATGGTTGCCCGGAATGTCAGATGGCCGAAGGCGACACCGGCGAAGGCAAAACAATCGAGCAGATGCTTAAAACGCTATTCGGTTCCTGCTTAAAATGCGGGCGAGTCCGAACCTGGGTTGAGATGGTGATGGAATGCCAGCCAGTCGCCACTTGAAACAACTTGAAACCAAAAAAGAGCCGAAAGTTGCAACAACTTGCAACCAAAAAAAAAGAGCCGCCGGTTCTCCACGCCGGCGGCTTTTGTCATAACGGCAACACTTCCCTACCCTGGCCTATCCGATACGCTTTGCCGCTCGCTTCTCCGCAATCCAGGCGACAACAGCGGCGCGCGCGTCGTCCGGCGAAAGTTTCGACCAGGCGGTAAGCAATCGCTTCCCGATCCTGCCCAAGTACACTTTCCCGGCGCGGTTGCGCTTCCCTGCTTCCGGCGTATGCCAAGCCTCAATTGAGCCATCGTTTTTACGCTCGTATTGAATGCCCGCAATTTCCGGCAATTCCCTACCCGCCACCGGAGGGGGAGCCGGTTCAACCGCCACCGGAGGGTAAGTTTTTCGGCGTGTTGGAGGGTTGGAAATCGGTTTTTTGTCGTTTTGGTCGGAGGGTTGCGCCGGAGGGTTTGCGGGACGCAATTCCGACCGACCGGCGCGGGTTGTCATGCTGGCCGACGTGCGCGTAGCCGAACGCACGGGACGGAATTCCTGCTCACTGGCCCCTGCGCCCGGCGTAACCGGCTTGCCTGGGATGGATGCAAAATCCTGCGCGTGAAATTGCTCCGCGCTTTCGCACGGCGTTTCAACTTGCTCGCGGGTGTCATACCAGCCATAAACCGCGTGTTTTCGGTCTTCATCGAAATAGCCGTATTGCGGCGGGCGCAGGGGGCGGCGTGGTTCCTGCTCACTGGCCGATGAATCCGCCGAAGCCGGGGCGGGCTTCAGCGGAGCAGGGAATTCATCGGCGCTCATTTTCCCGTCCGCGTCTCCGCAGTTGCACCGGCGGGTGCGGGGTTGAAGCCGAGCGGCTGACGGTTGCCGGAATCGCCGCCGCTGTACGCCGGCGCGGAGTCTCCACATGGCGCTGGCGGCCGGCGGCCTTCAAATCGTCGCGTCATCCCACGACGCCGGGTCGTCGAGCGATTCCAAATGGGTGAACACGACCGCATCGGGTAGGGCGGTGCGAATCTCGGCTTCGATCTGGTCCAAGAACTCGTGAC
>CAZRXE010001262.1:0-2312 GCA_964603695.1 uncultured Heliomicrobium sp. | reverse complement strand
TGCGTTGCGGGTCTCGTTCATCCGGGACTTGTCGAAAGGCCGTGCGCAATAATTCTCGATAAGCTTCAAAGGTTAAATGTTGAAGAGGTCGCATGGCAGTAGTTTACGCACAGCGCGCAACGGCGTCATCCGTTTGACACTTTTTCCTGAGTTTCCGGCAAGCGCGGAAACTCATTTTCCTAACTCATCCCCTTACAATGACTTTCCGCCTAACCGAGAATTGCTGGGCGAACATCCGCCTGACTTGGGAAACGATACAAAATATTTTCTTCCGTCGGTATCCACCAGTCGCCGTTTTGTGCATTCACAACGATTTGTCCCCAGCCCCAGCCATGATTTGTGCCGGGCGGCGTGTTGACTTTGATTGAAGTGAATCGCTGTCCGTCGAAAAAAATCAGAGTGAGGTTGCGGTTTGCGCTGGTAGCAACGGCCAATTTGCCGTCACGGGCATTGAAGAGCGACATCACTTGCAAATCGGCCAAACCATCCGCCGGGCTGAACTGCACGAAGCCATTCCGCACAATTTTCATCACGCCGCTTGTAGACGTTACCCACAGATTCCCATCGCGGTCTTCGCAAAGGTCTGTAATTGCCGACCGGAAAGTACCGGCTTGTTCGTTGAATGTTTGCCAAACCTTCCTTGCCGGATCAAAGACCGTCAGCCCTTTTTCGGTTCCCGCCCAGATTTTTCCATCCGCTTCAATCGGGCCACGCGTGATCTTCAATCAGGGCGTCCAGGGCATCGAACTATTTAACGCTGAAATCGCTCAGGGCCGGATGGCTGGTGACTTGCGCAACGAGTGGGCTGGGCTTTTAAACCTTTGTCCCTTTGATCCATTGCAACGAAACAATCTTTCCGGCACACACAAATTCAGGCTGTACCTTTATTTTTGGCCGGTGCATGAAAAACGCGCCGCGAGTTGCGCGAAAAGGCTGTTGCTTTCTGCCGATTGCAAAGCCGTTCATCGCATCTCGCGGCGCTGTGGCCTGGGTGCAAGTTTCAGAAAAAAGCTTGCGACCAGGGAGGCACCCAACCTTGTCTTTCAAGACGCTCAGTAGCAGCTACGGTTCGGATCGTTTGGGTTATTACAACCGGTAGGAATTTTCTTTCCGCATTTGCCCGCCCAACCGGCGTTGTAAAGCGATTGGATTTCTGCCGCGCTCAGCGTGCGCTGGAAGATTTCGATCTCGTCCAGGCTGCCATCGAAGTACAAGGACGGCGTGCTGGAATGTCCACCGATGCGTAGCGGCGCGTTGTTGGAATAATCGCCGCCGCCCGGCGCGAAGGTCTGCACCATCTTGCCGTCAATGTACATCTTGCCTTCAAATGCCGAACCGTTTCTCTGGCAGCGTACATAAACCGTGACGGCGACCAAATGCCATTGATTGTCGCTCAGATCAACGCCGACGGTGGAAGGCAGCGGCGTCAGGAAGTTGCTGTAATTCGTGCCATCCGCCAGTTGGAAACCGAGTCTGCCGTCATAAATAAACAGATGATAGCCCTTGATGCTGCTGCCGCTGAATTGGCGTTTGTCCAGAATCACCTGCAAACCCGCGCTGCCGGTTTTCACCCAGGCATCAATCGAAAAGGCCGCTCCGCCATCCACCGCGCAGGAGTTGTACAAGTTGATGTCGCTCTGGCTGGGGACTTCCAGTACCTGTCCGGCGTTGGTGAATTGCACAGCGCCGCCGACCATTCCCGGAACCTGCAAGGGATCGCTTGTTACGGACGCGGCGTGATTCAGGAAAGACCAGGTGGCGATGTCTTCCAGCGTGTAATAGGAATCGAAAGCCCACCAGGCCGACATTCCGCTCGGCGGCGCAACGCAGGAGCGATATTCGACCGCGCCAATGTCGCATACGCCCACGCGGCCAAAACCCAGTTGATCCGTGGCCGGGCACAGCGCCGGGTCGCCAGTGTTGATGGCGGCGGAAGGCGAATTCGGATGATAACTGTCGCCACCCGCCTGCCCGTTGCTGGAAAGGCCGTTCAGATTCGGCATCGAACCCAACAGTTGATCGTTGAAAGCAGGGAAGGCTCCGATGCCTTGTCCGATGATGTTATGACCGCTGGATTTGAAGGAGCCGTAGGCGGCGTAGTCCTTGGCCGACGGCGCGATGTTGCCGGTGACGATGCTGTTGGCGAAATCCGGTTCATTGGCCAGCGGACAGTTCGCGCCGCAGACCGTGTAATACAACCCTCCGCCCTGTTGCGTGGCGCGGTTCTGGACGATGGTCAGATTGCGCGCCACCGTGGAGAGCGCATTTCCAGCCGCGTCGAATTTATGAAGGGTGTGGAAGGCTATGCCGCC
>CAZRXE010001261.1:0-3602 GCA_964603695.1 uncultured Heliomicrobium sp. | reverse complement strand
CGGCAAATGTCCGAAGTGCAATATGAAGCTGGTGGCCTCGAAAGCCTTCGGCGCAAACAGCGGCACTGGAGATTTTTATTCCTGCCCGATGCACCCCGATGTGGTTTCCAATCAGCCTGGAACCTGTCCGAAATGCAAAATGAAGTTGGTCAAATCCGCGCCGCCGGAGACCAGCGATTACGTGGTCAGGATTCAAACCCTGCCTTCGCCGCCGCGCGCCGGGCAAAAAGCCAAATTCCGCTTTACCATTTTTCATCCTACGACCGATCAGCAAGTCAAGCAGTTCAACATCCTGCACGACATGCCTTTTCATCTGTTTGTCGTCAGTCAGGACTTTGAAGCGTTTCAGCACATCCACCCGGACAAACAAGCCGACGGCAGCTTCACGATTGAAACGCTGTTGCCGAAGGCGGGCTATTACAAAATCTTCTGCGACTTCTTTCCGGCAGGGGGCACGCCGCAGGTGACGCATCACAATCTGGTGACGGCAGGCTACAAAGGCGATTTGATGTCCTCGCTCGCGAACCTGAAGCCAGACAAACCCGTGGACGGCAAGCTGGTCAAAATCGTCGAAGGCACGCGCTTTGAACTTCAGTTTGAACCGGCGGAACCGTTTGCAGGCAAAACCGCCGAGTTGCGCTATCACTTGACTGATGAAAAGACAGGCGCGCCGGTGACGGATTTGAAGCCGTACCTCGGTGCCTGGGGACACACGCTGATTTTGAGCGAGGACGGAACCGATTATCTGCATTCGCATCCGACCGAAATGATTGATGAAGAGTTGAGTGCGGCAGAGCGCGCCAAACTGCCGGGCAAATCGGATGTGGTGTTTGACACTTTCTTTCCGCGTCCCGGCAATTACCGAATCTGGTCGCAATTTCAACGTCGGGACAACGTCATCACGGTTTCCTTCACGGCGTATATTCCGCGCTTGAAATAGCGCAGAATATAGGCGGGTTCGTTTCTTGACCCTTTCTCCTTGCCTCACTGATAATCCGGTCATGCCAAACAAAAAACGCCTCTTTTTGATTGATGGAATGTCGAACATTTTCCGGTCGTACTATGCGATTCGCGGCCTGTCGAACTCGAAAGGTTTACCGACCAATGCGGTGTATGGTTTCACGGTCACGCTACGCAAAATGATTAACGAACATAAGCCGGATTATCTGGGGGTGGTGTTGGATTCGCCAGAGCCTACGTTTCGTCACGAAAGGTTCGAGACTTACAAATCAAACCGCACCGCGCCGCCGGATGATTTGGTGTTGCAGTTTCCTTACATTGACCGCGTTTGCGAAGCCCTGCGCGTGCCGGTTATCAAAATGCCGCGCTACGAAGCCGACGACATTCTGGGCACGCTGGCGCGCAAAGCCGCGCTGGAAGGACTGCAAACCGTCATCGTCACCAACGACAAAGACCTTTCGCAACTCGTCCGCGATCCAGAGATCGTCATACTGCGCGTGGAGAAAAGCATGGGCGAAACCTTGCTGGACGAAGCCGGCGTCAAAGCCAAATTCGGCGTTCGCCCGGATCAAATTGCTGACTGGATCGGTTTGATGGGCGACGCGGTAGATTGCATTCCCGGCGCGCCCGGCATTGGCGAAAAAGGCGCGGTCGGATTGCTGGAACAGTTTAACCACATAGAAGACGCGCTGGCCGGTTGGGAACAGGTCAAACGCAAAGCCTACCGCGAATCGCTGCGCGACCACGCGGAAAAAATCCGCCTGTCACTGGAACTCGCGACGATTGACGTCAACGTTCCCGTCGAACTCGACCTGAAAGCCTTGATTTACGAAGCGCCGGATCGCGAAGCGGCTTACAAGCTTTTTGCCGAACTGGAATTCAATCAACTGACGCGCGAGTTCGCGGGCGGCGCAACCGCCGCCAATCAGCCGCAGGCCGCTTCCGCCAACAAGGAAGAATCACAGTACAAACGCTTTTCCACCGTGGAAGACTTGCGCAAGCTGGTCAACACTTTGTTCAACCGCGACCGCTTCGCTTTTGCGCTCAAGGAAACCGGCGGCGGCGAAATCGGCGGGGTGGCCTTTTCGACGGCGCATGGCCTGGGCGAATACTTCGACTTTGAAAACTGCGACGACCGGCAGGAAGCTGTGAAGCTGCTGAAAGAAGTTTTCGACAACGGCCTGCTCGAAAAATCTACGCACGATCTGAAGCGCGCGATACAACTGCTGGCGCAACTCGGCATCACGATTGAAACCGCGACCGACGACACCTTGCTGCAAGCTTATTTGCTGGACGCAGAGCGGTCGAAATACGAATTGACTACGATGGCCAATGAATATTTGGGGGGTTATGGCCTGGCCAAGGAGGATGACCACACCGCGCAATCCGCCGATCTGACAGGGCGGCTGGCCGACGTGATGAACGTTAAAATCGCTGACGACAAGATTCAATTCGATTTTCAAGAACAGACACTTGATTACGTTTATCAGAAGATCGAAATGCCGCTGGTTCCGCTGCTCTATGAAATCGAACAAGCGGGCTTTCGCGTGGACACGGAAGTGCTGTCCAAACTGTCGGTCGAAATGGAAGTGGAGATCGAAAAACTGTCGAAACAGATTTATGAACTGGCCGGGCGCGAGTTCAACATCGGTTCGCCCGCGCAACTTGGCGATATTTTTGAAGAGTTGAATTACGAGGTTTCCAAGCGCACGGCGACGGGCAAAATCTCCACAGACCGCGCGGTGCTGGATGAACTGGCGGAAAAATACGAATTGCCGCGTTTGGTGATTGACCATCGCGAACTAGCCAAACTGAAAAGCACTTACGTTGACGCCTTGCCTGCGCTCATCAGTCCAAAAGACGGACGCATTCACACGACGCTGAATCAAACCATCGCCGCCACGGGCCGATTGAGCAGCGTTGATCCGAACTTGCAAAACATCCCGATTCGCACGGAAATGGGCCGCCGCATTCGCCGGGCGTTCATTCCGGCGGACGGCTGTGTATTGTTGTCGGCGGATTATTCGCAAATCGAATTGCGTTTGCTGGCGCACGTTACCAAAGACCCTGTAATGCTCGACGCCTTCAGTAAAGGCGAAGACATCCACGAACGCACGGCGCGCGAAGTCTTCCACGCCAAAACACACGCCGAACTGAAAGAAAAACGCCGTGTCGCCAAAATCACCAATTTCGGCATCGCGTATGTCATTGGCCCCTTCGGGCTGGCGCAACGCACAGGGCTATCCCGTCACGAAGCCAGGAAAGTGATTGACGATTACTACCGCACCTACGCCGGCGTTAAAACGTACATGGACGAACTGCCGGCCAAAGCTTGTGAGATGGGCTGCGTCGTGCGTTCGATTTATGGTCGGTTGCGGCGGATTCCCGATTTGAAAAGCAAGGGCGCTGCCAAAGCCCGCGCTGAACGCGAAGCTGTTAATATGCCGATGCAGGGTTCGGCTTCGGACATAGTCAAACTGGCGATGATGCGCGTGGCCGAGGCGCTGCGCTGGGAGAAGCTGAAGGCCAAAATGATCCTACAGGTTCACGACGAACTGGTGTTTGAAGTCCCGGAACAGGAGCTTGAAAGAACCGGCCAGGTCATCAAGGCCGCAATGGAAAGCGCCGCTAAAATCGCCGTG
>CAZRXE010001260.1:0-6058 GCA_964603695.1 uncultured Heliomicrobium sp. | reverse complement strand
CAACATTACGCCCCGCTTTGGCCGTCTTTCTCCAAAAGGCGACGAAATCGCCTTTCACCAATTGACGGGCGGCGCGCTCAACGTTTGGAAAGCGGTACTCAGCACCGGAGCGCAGGCGCAACTGAGTTTCGATGCGGAAATGATGGGCTTCCCTACCTGGTCGCCGGACGGACATTGGTTGGCGGCGGAAATGAAACGCGGCGACGACCGTCAACTCGTCGTGCTGCCCAGCGTGGGCGGCACGCCCGAACAACTGACTTCCGCGCGCGGACAAAGCTGGCCCGGCGGTTGGTCGCCGGACGGCAGCAAGATTGCCTTTGCCGGTTTGCGCGACGGCGTCTGGAATGTCTGGTGGGTGATGCGTGATACGAAGCGAGAACGGCAATTGACGCATTACACTGCGCCCAACAGCTACGTGCGCTTTCCGGCGTGGTCGCCGCGTGGCGATCAGATTGTTTTCGAGTATGCCGTGACTACCGGCAACGTCTGGCTGATGGAGTTGAAATAATTTTGGGTGCGACGCCCGCAGCCGTCGCACCCAAAGACTTTTATTCTCCGCCGTAGCGGATTTCCATTTTGCGGATGCGCACAGCCGCCAGCACCAGCACCAGTGCCGTGAAAAGTAACAGGCTCGGCACTGAAACCCAGGGTGAAGTCGTTGTGACGACCGTCGCAAAAGGCCCTTCGCTCATCGGAATCGGCGACAAGGTGTGCAGGTAATGAATGATGCTGATTTTTTTCAGCAACGGTGGCAGCAGGAAGTTGACCCATTCCCAGCCGTAAACCAGCAAGGCCGGAATGATCGGATTGCGGAAAAACAGTCCGATGAACATAAACACCGCACCGTAGCCGATGCAGCCCAGAATGGTGATGCCCAGGTAGGTTAGGCATTGATTTAGTCCCGGCCCGTCGAACAGGAAGTTGATGTTCGCCGGATAATCTCGCGCCCAGTAAAGTAAAAACAGCGAACTCAGCGTGGTCAGCGAAAAGAGCAGAACTGACGCGAGCAGACCGGAAAAGTATTTACCCGCCACCAGCACTTCGCGGCGCAGCGCGCTGAGAAAGTAATAGTGCAGGCTTTTGTCCACCATTTCGCCGCGAAACAGGTTCATGAAAATCCAGGCGCAGCCGAAAAAGACCATCGTTCGCAGAATCAGCCCCTCGAAGATATTGGCGAAAAGTTCTTGCGCACTGGCCCAGAACCGGTTGATGTCACTGGTGGCGTGTTCGTTGATGTGAAGGATTAAAAACATCAGCAGTGGCGGAATTGCCGCGAACAGATAAATCAACAGGGAGCGTTTGCCCCAGAAATTTTTTTTCAATTCCAGACGAAGGATGGCACGCGCCTGCCGCCACCATAAACCCCATTGAAGATTGCTTGTCCGCGACGTTGCCGCCACAGTTCCGGCTGCTGCGCTCATGCTTGTCCTCCCCCACTAGACCCGATTTGGTAGTGGTAAACGGCGTTCAAATTGTCATCCACCGGCGCGACCGATTCGACGTTCACAGCGCCTTCGGCCACCATCCGATTGAGCAGCAAATAGAATGAATCGGCGTTGCGCGTTTTGATGAACAGTCCTTGTTTGTCTGCGTGCAACTGCGCCTCGACCACCGCGTCCGTCGAAAACACGCGCGCGGCGAATTCCTGCGGGCGTTCGCAACGGATCATGATCTGCATCGGATGTTCTTCCATCATCTCTTCGCGCACGCCGCCGATGCCGCCTTCAGCCAGAATGTAACCGTTGTTGATGAGCACCACGCAATCGGACATTTCATCCAGTTCGTGCAGAATGTGGCTGGAAACAATCAAGTGCAGCCCATCTTGCGCGAGTTGGCGAAACAGTCGCGTCGTATCGGCGCGCGCCATTGGATCCAGGCCGTTGAGCGGTTCGTCCAGAATCATCACCGACGGTTCGTGGGCGATGGATTGCGCCAGGCGAATGCGTTGGCGCATGCCTTTGCTGTAACCGGCGACTTTGCGATGCGCGGCTTCGACCAAATCCACGCGTTCGATGGCGCGCCAGGTTTGGGCTTCGGCTTCTTTTTTCGGATAGCCGTGAACCAGCAGGAACGAATAAATGAAATCGTAGCCGGTTGCGCCGCGCGGAAAGGAATCGAACTGACCGCAGTAACCCACGTGGCGAAACATCTCCTGCGGATTGTCCGGCGACATGCCCAGCACGCTCAGGCGGCCTTGCGTCGGCTGAATCAAACCGGTCATCAAATTCATCAGCGTGGTTTTGCCCGAACCGTTCGGGCCGACCAGACTGGTGATGCCCGGCGCGATGGTCAGATTGACGCGATTGACGCCCAGAATCTCGCCGTAAAACTTCGAGATGTTCTCAAAAACGATCAGTTGATCGGAGCTATAACTTGACGGAGAACCGGCGAATGTTTTTTCCATCACGCAATCACCTCATAAGCGCGCACCTTGCGCCAGAGCAAAAACAAACAGATTGCCGCGTAAACAATCGCCACCAGCCAGGCTTCGCCGAAGGACAGAAAGGGTTCGTCGCTGTCCAGTCGGAACAAATCACCCGCAATGGTGATAAAGGCTGAAATCAAGCTGATGAGATGAACTACCGTTGTTCTCGTAATTCCCTGCACGATTCCCGCGATGGCCATCGGAACAATGAAAACGACGAAGAGCGCTCCGCTGGCCACCACGCGCCATTTCATCACTGCGGAAAACGCCACGGCCAGTAGCGTCAAGGTCGCCACCGTGGCAATGCCGAGCAAAACAATAGCTCGCAGTATCCACAAGTTGTCCATCATCCAGCTGCCGCCTTCCAGAAAGCACTGAAATAAAAACAGCATTGTCCCAGGAATCCACGTCACCACCGAAAGCAAAATCAGCAACACGGACATCTTGCCGATAATGTATTCGAACCGCGAAAACGGACGGCACAGATAAAGCGGCAAGCCATTGTTGGACAGGTCGCGCGAAATCAGCACAGGCCCGATGATGACCGTCAAAACAAACGCGAACGCCGCCTGAATCCAGGAGTAGACGTAAAAGAAAAGCCCGTTGATCGGCACAATATCCGCGCCGCTGGCATTGAGAACGCCCAGTGCCGCCACATTGTGATGCAGGTAAATGATCGTCGCAAAAACCAACGGCGGAATGAAGCACACGACGAACAGCACTATGAATAGCGTGTATTTGAACAGTTCTTGATAGACGTAACGCGGAATCACCAGAAACCGCGACCACGTCGGCGTCAGCGCGCCTTCGTAGGCTTTGTAGGTATGCCCGTAAACGGCCATTGCTATCTCCCGGTTTTCAGTTTTCAGTTTCGGCTGAAAACTGGTTACTGAATCAGTTCCGAAGTAATCACCGCGCCGTTTGCGCGCGGCACTGTAGCGACGGTCTTGATGACTTTGCGACTGCTCTTGTCAATCCAGACGGTGGTTTGTCCCGGCTCGCCTTCCGCCGAGGTGATTTCGACTTTGAAGGCGTCGAAACTTCCCGCCGGGACTGTGACTTTTTCCGAAGCCGTGACTTTCAACTGCTTGAGCGCGGGCTTTTGGCCTTGAATATCGAAATTGCGAAACGTAGTGGCGTAACCTTCGGTCAGCGGCAACGCGGCGATTACAGAGTATGCACCCGCGCCGTCGGCGAAGAGCGCGCCGCCGGTGTCGGCGACGATGGGTTGCGATTGCGCGCCCGCGCGCATCGTGCCGGTGGCGTTATTGTTCCTGAAACTCACGTCAATCGTCGCCTGCCCTTGTTTGATGGAGCGTTTGGTCAGCACCAGCGAACCTTTCTGGATGACGGAAGTGTCGCTGACTTCGCCTTGCGGCATTTTGGCGGTTTCGTTGGCCACCCACGCGCCGTTTTCTTCCTTGATCTCGGTCGTCACCGAAATGGGAATGGTTTGCCCGCCGACTTCAACGCGCCCCTGGTAATTCAATTTCGACGCTTTCAAATCCACTGCCGGTTTGGGCACGGTGACGGAAGCCGCCGTGGTGATCCTGGGCTTTTCGACGGTCTTCACATCCACTGTGATTTCTTTCAACCGCTGCGCGACTTCGGGCGTGGCGTTTTCCTGAAAGCGTCCGCCCAGATGTTTGGCCAGAAAGCGTTCCGCCGCCGCGATCATCGCCATGTTGTTGACCGGACGCTCGAAGCCGTGGCCTTCGTCCGGCGCGACGAGGTATTCCACCGCAAAGCCTCTATCTCGCAGCGCAGTGACAATCTGGTCGGACTCGGCTTTTTTGACGCGCGGATCATTCGCGCCCTGAACCACCAGCAGTGGCGATTTGATTTTGTCTGCGGAATTGAGCGGCGACTGTCGCTCCAGTTGACGGCGGCCTTCGGAACGCGACGGGTCGCCCATGCGTTCGGAAAAGATCGTTCGCCCAGCTTCCCAATACGGCGGCAGCGAATTGAGCAGCGTCATCAAATTCGACGGCCCGACGATGGAAACGCCGGCGGCGTAAACCGGCGACGTGAATGCCAGTCCGGCCAGCACTGCATAACCGCCGTAAGAACCGCCCATAATGCCCACGCGCTTCGGGTCGGCGATGCCTTGCGCAACCATAGCCTTGACGCCCCAGGTCAGGTCGTCCTGCATTTTTTCGCCCCATTGCCGATTACCCGCGTTCAGGAACTTCTTGCCGTAGCCGGTGGAGCCGCGAAAGTTCGGCTGCAAAACGGCGTAGCCGCGATTGGCCAGAAACTGTGCGTAAGGTTCAAAGCCCCATGAATCGCGCGCCCACGGTCCGCCGTGCGGAAAAACAATCAGCGGCAGGTTCCGACCTTCCACACCTTTCGGTAAAGTCAAAAACGCCGGAATCATCAGGCCGTCGGAAGATTGGTAGCTGATGGCTTTGACCGAAGCCAGATGTTCGCGCGGCAGTTTGTCGAAGGTGCGGTATTGAAAGATGAGTTTCTTCGCCGTGCGATCCAGAATGTAGACCTCGCCCGGTTCGGTGTCGCTGCTTATCACCACTTTCCACAAACGTTCGTCGGCGGTCGAAGATTCAAAGGTGATGTCGCGATTCGGTAGCTTGCTTTTAATCAGGTTGTAATCGGCTTCGTAGGCTTTGTCGCGCCAGTAAATTCGCACGCGCTCGTCTTCGTAGGAAGTTGCCAGCAATTCGTCAGTCAATTCCGAAAATGTGGCGTTGCCGAAATCCACGCGGTTCGACGGATCGCTTTCGACCAACTCTTCCTTGCCGGTTTCGGGATTGAATAAAGTCAGGCTGATGAAATCGCCCGCGCCTTTGTTGGTCAGCATATAAACGCGCTGATTGTCTTTGTGAAAGCGCAGCGGCGCGCAGGTTTCAAAGACGTTGCAGGAATACATCTTGACCAGACCTTCGCCGGTGACACGCAGGATTTCGGTGTCGCCGCCGTCCGTCGTATGCATGGCCAGACGAAGCTGCCCGCGTTGATCGAAAATCCAGCCGGAAACCTGCCCGGTGTTTTGGCGCACCAGCGTGCGTTGGCCGGTGGAAATTTTGACTTTGTAAAGATCGTGCCAGGCGCTGTCGCGTTCGTTCAGCCCGACGTAAATCGTGTCTGGATCGTTTTTCGGCACGGCGTAAATCAAAGCGCGAACGCCTTGCGCGGGCGTCAGGTTGCGCGCTTCGGGAATCGCTCCGCCCACGGCGGCGGCGGGATTGACGGCGTAGACATTGAAATTCTCGTCGCCGCCTTTGTCCTGCGTAAACAAAATGTATTTGCCGTCGCGGCTCCAAAAGAAATTAGTGATCGGTCGCTTTTGATCGTTGGTGACGGGTTTGGCCGCGTCGAAGACCTCGTCGTATTTCTTGACCCAGATGTTCCGCGTGCCTTTATAAGGTTTGATGAAGGCTATGAATTGCCCGTCAGGCGAGAGCAGCGCGCCGGAAACTTCCGGGTCGCCGAAAAACAATTCGCGATCCAGCACCGGCGGTTTGGTCGCCGGCGCGGCGGTTTGCGCCAACGCGGAAACATTGACCGCCAACAAGGCCAGACCGCACACAAAAACTAAACAACGTTTGAACATCTCTTTCACGATTGGTAATTCCTCCGGTTGAATGGCACCCAGGCGCACGCTGGAAGCGATGC
>CAZRXE010001259.1:0-6886 GCA_964603695.1 uncultured Heliomicrobium sp. | reverse complement strand
AGCCGCGCCTCCGCCAATGACGATGACATCTTTTTTCATAGACAGTTTACCGAAGGCCGAGATTAGCATATCTTTTCCGCCTTCTTTCCTGACATCCGGCAAATCTACAATTGCCGAACTTCTTCCAAAGGAATTCAAAATGGCACTGATTGGAGCAAACGAACTGAAACGGAAAATGGTGATCTCTGTCGAAGGACAGCCTTACACGGTGGTTGAAGTCACCTTTGCCAGCCCCAGCGCGCGCGGCGCTTCGACGATGGTGCGGACTAAACTGCGGCATCTGCTGACCGACGCCGTGCTGGAAAAATCTTTCAAAACCAGCGAAAAGTTTGAAGAGCCGGACGTGGAACTCACGCCGGCTTCTTTTATGTATTCGGACGGCGATGGCTATCACTTCATGGACGACACCAGCTACGAACAGTTCGCGTTGACCGAAGAGCAATTGGGCGACGAGCGGTTGTATTTGAAAGACGGGTCGTCTTTGCAGGTGCGGAAATACAACGGCGACCCGATTTCGCTGCAATTGCCGCCGCATGTTGATCTGGCGGTGACGGACGCCGAGCCTGGCGTGCGCGGTGATTCGGCTTCGGGCGGAACGACGAAGATGGCTACGCTCGAAACCGGCTTGCAGGTGCGCGTGCCGCTGTTCATCAAGGAAGGCGAAGTCGTTCGCATCAACACGCAAACCGGCGAATTCGTCAGCCGCGCGAAAGAGTAATGAAGTCGTAATGCAACCAGCCAGGGTTGCGTTGGTGATGAGTGAAGACTTGATGGCGACAAAGGGCTTGATGCGTAAACCAGCGCCACCATTCCTGGTTGCGCTACTCCGATTCAGTTATGAAAAAGCTTCGATGGGGATTGATTGGCTGCGGCGACATTTCGCGCAAGCGTGTGGCTCCGGCGCTGCGCGATTTGGAAAGCTGCGAGCTTGTGGCCGTGAATCGCGCGCGGGCGGAATTGGCTGTGGACTTTGCACGCGAGTTCGGAGCGCGGCGTTGGCAGGGAGACTGGCGCGAATTGATCGCCGATGCGGAAGTGGAAGCGGTCTACGTTTCGACGCCGGTCTATTTGCATGCCGAACAAACTATCGCTGCCGCCGAAGCGGGCAAGCACGTACTTTGCGAAAAACCTATGGCGATGAACGTCGCCGAATGCGACCGGATGATCACAGCTTGTCGGGCAAACGGCGTCAAGCTGGGCGTGGCGTATTACAGGCATTTTTATCCGGTCGTGCTGCGCATCAAGCAATTAATCGCAGCGGGCGAAATCGGCAAGCCTGTGCTGGCGCAGGTCAACGCCTTTGAGCGTTTCAATCCGCAACCGGGGGCGGATCGGTATTGGCTGATTGAAAAGTCCCAAGCGGGCGGCGGCCCGATGATGGATTTCGGTTGTCACCGGATCGAAGTGCTGATGAACCTACTCGGTGCAATCAAACGCACGACAAGCCTGACCAGCAGCGCGCTGTTTCAGCGCGAAGTCGAAGACACATGCGTCGCTGCTTTTGAATTTGAAAGTGCCGCGCAAGCCGTGTTGACCGTCACTCACGCAGCCATCGAATCGCAGGACACGCTGAGCATCTTCGGCAGCGAAGGCTCGCTGCACGTGGCCGCGCTCAATCGCGGCGAACTGCGTATCAAGTCGGCAATGGGCGAACGAACGGAACTTCATCCGCCGCACGCGAATCTTCATCTGCCGCTAATAGAAGACTTCACCCGTGCCGTTCTGGAAGGCCGCGAGCCTGCGGTCAGCGGCGCGATTGGCCGCGAAGTGGCGCAAACAGTAGAGGCCATCTATGCAGATGGCGTTTGAAATTTGAAAACAGTTTTATGCCTTTGCCGATAGCTCATGGTTTGGTTGGCGCAAGTCTGGTGATTGCCGCGCGCGAAGAGTTTTCCTGGCGTGAAAATTGGTGGCCGTTGCTGGTGGGCGCTGGGCTGGCTGTCACGCCGGATTTCGATTTGTTCTTTGCCTGGACGTTTGGTTTCTCTGACCGGCTGCACGGCGGCGTTTCGCATTCGATTCTATTCGCGATTCCACTGGGTTTGCTGGGCGCGCTGGCGGCGCGGGAATTCACGAGGCGCGGAGTTTTGACTTACTTCGCCGCCGCGCTTTCGCACGGATTGCTGGATTTTGTCACCAAGAAAGAGTTTGGTGGGGCTGCACTGTTGTGGCCGTTCTCTTCGCAAAAGTTGCGGCTGGGCATTTTCAGTTATTACGAGTTTACGCCGGCCTTCAAGCAACAACCGCTGACGGAGATTTTAGAAGGGGCGCTGAACGTCTGTTATTACGAAGTGCTGACCTTCGTGCCGCTATTTGTGGCCGTGCTGATTTGGAAAAACTGGCAGCAACGGCGCGCCTGGTAAAAGTAAAAAGGAGAATCACCGTGGATTTGGTGTTGAACGAATATGAATTGCGCGTGATTGGCGCGCTGGTCGAAAAACAGATTGCGACGCCGGATTATTACCCGATGACGCTCAACGCGCTGGTCAATGCCTGCAATCAGAAAAACCATCGCGATCCGGTTGTCAGTTACGATGAAGCGACAGTGGTGCGCGCGCTCGACAGTTTGCGCGAAAAGAAAATGGCCTACACCTTCCACGGTTCGGATTCGCGTGTGCCGAAATACGGCCATTTGTTTCCGAAGGCTTATGAACTCAACGAAGCCGAAACGGCGGTGATGGCCGTGTTGGCGTTGCGCGGGCCGCAAACTCCCGGCGAATTGCGCTCGCGGACGGCGCATCTGCACAACTTTGAAAATCTGCCGGAAGTGGAAACCACGCTGCAACACCTGTCGTTGCGCGAACGCGCGCTGGTGGTCAAGCTGCCGCGACAGTCCGGTTCGCGAGAATCGCGCTTTGCGCATTTGATCGGCGGCGACATCAATCTGGAAGAACTGGCCGCCGCCGCTGAAAAAGTTGAAGCGCCTGCACAGGCTTCGCGCGGCGGCAACGAACGCATCGCGAAGCTGGAAGAACAGGTCACGACTCTGACGCAGGAATTGAATGATTTGAAACAACAGTTTGCCGAATTCAGAAAACAGTTCGAGTAAAACTTGAAATCAACTTTGGAGGCAACCACCGATGAAAAAGAAATCTTTGGCAACAATGCTTTTGCTGCTGGCCGGATTGGCGCTGACGGCGTTTGCGCAATCCCAGGTGCAAACGGCGCGGCGCGAAGACCGCGATTTGGTTGAGCGCGAACTGCGCACGCGCATCAACAATGACGAGCGGCGCAATTACGAAGTCCAGGTGACGCGGGCGGAAACTTTCTACCTGAGCCGGACGGAAAACGGCATTCGCGGACGCGCCCGCATCAGCAACGACCGCAACACCTGGCGCGAGGTTTCGTTCGATGGCGTGATTGATCTGCGCCGCAATCAAATCAGCAATCTGCGCTGGCAATACGAAGACCGGCTGGACGACCGCCGCGATGATCGCCGTTATGACGACCGTGGTTATGACGACCGCCGGCAATCCGGAAATTCGTCTGGCGTGTTGCGTTCGGGGCGCTATGAATTTCAGCTTGTGGCGACGAATCGGTTTTTGGCCGTCGGCAGCGACCGCCGCACGATGGTGCAGAGTTCTGCTTCCGGGCGCGCCACGCAGTGGGACATCGAAGACGCCGGCAACGGCGCTTACTACATTCGTTCGGCGGATACGGGCGATGTGATGACGGTTCAGGGGCGCGGCGAAAATGGCGATACAGTGGGAGTGGCGCGGCAGGTGCGCGGCGATGTGAATCAGTTGTGGATCATTAAGTCTGGGCCGGACAACGGCTACCACTTCACAACGCAGCGCGGCAAGGCGCTTGATTCGCCGTCGAGCGCGCGGGGCGACGGCGGACGGATGCAGGTTTACAGCTTCAACGGCGAGTCCAATCAGCGGTTCCGCGCGCGACTGATTAGCGATTCCGGCGCGGGTTTTGGACGCGACAGGGATCGCGACCGTTCGGATCGTGATCTTTCCAACCGCGACCGTGATCGGAATTACGGCGGCCCCGGCAGTCTGAGCTGGCGCGGGCGCGTGGACGATGTGACCGTGCTGGAAATCCGCGACCGTTCGGTCAGCGACCGCGTCATTTCCGGGCGTCCGGCTGAAAACGTGCGTTCATCTTTTAATGGATCGCTGCCGAATCGTGAAGTCACTGTTTCGGTGGAAAAACGGCGCGGGCGCGGCGAAGTCCGCGTGGTCGAACAACCGAGTCGTAGAAACAACTATACTGCGGTGATTCACATTCGCGACTCATCCGGCGGCGCGGATGATTACGAGATCGAAGTGCGTTGGAATTGAGTTTTCTTCAACAACTGGGTTCATTTCGCCAAGGCGCTCACGTTTTGGAAAAAGGGACTGCGAATTTATGAATGTCTTTCACTTCAAACTTGTGCTGCTGGAAAAGGATCATGGGCAGCCGGCAGACCTGAAGGTGGGAGATTCGATTTCCGTGTCCCTTGATGAATCCAACGCAATCTATGTCGGCAGAGCGCCCGATGTGAATGTTTTTGTCTCTGCGCCAAGCGTTGGCCGAAAGGTCGTGCGCTTGTTTCTGCGACCTGAAGGATTGCGCGTTGAAGACCTCGGTTCGGGAGGCGGCAGCGCAGTGGAAATCAATGGTCTGCGCTTGTCGCGCCCAAACAGCCTGGTGCCGGATCAGTCGTTGCTTTGGATCGGCGATGTAGCCTTCCGGGTGGAATTTGAAAAATAGCGCCTCGCAACCCTTGCTTGCGACTTTAATATAAAAACCTTTTCTGCTTGTACAACCCAGCCTATAAGACTTGCCACTAAGCGCCAGCCCTTTCTCACACAACGTGGCGAATCCCAACAACATGCGAACTTTCAACGCGCGGCGTTGAAGCGTTTTTTCTAAATCAAACTACACAACTTTAGTAGGAAGGAAGTTCAGGTATGAAATCCTCGACTCTGGTTCGATTTTTGTGTTTGTTGTCAGCAGTCTTATTGATTTGGCCGTTGGCTGGTTCAACGGCGCAACGGCTGCAAAAAACCGATCCTTCGCCGGTGTTGCCCGGCTCGCAGCAGGTCGGTTCGGTTCTGATCTACAATTTCTATAACTCCGACATTTCCAAGCAAGACGTTGATACCGTCTTCGCTCTCACCAACACCAATCCGAAGGAATCCGCGACTGTTCATTTGTTTTTCGTGCGCCAGCCCGGCTGCGGCGTCAGCGACACGTATCTGTGCGTGACCGCCGGGGCGACGGTCAAAGTGCGCGCTTCGGATTACGATCCGAAAGGCAGCGGTTACGCAGTGGCGGTGGCCGTGGATAAAGACTCCGGCCAGCCGGTGGGCTTTAACTTCCTGACCGGTTCGGAAGACGTCAAAACTGCCGGCGGACACGGCGGCGCGCTCAGCGCCCTGGCCGTGAAGGCTAACTTTAACGGCCTGTTGCCGCAGACGAAAAACACCGGAGATTCTGCCACGCTGGAGTTCGATGGCGGCTCGAACGGCTATGGCCAACTGCCGGCGACGTTGTCGCTCGATAAAGTCGCCAGCCCGGCGGACGGCAATGATGCGATTTTGGTCGTCAATCGCATCGGCGGAAACCTGACCAAACAGGCGGCATCAGTCGGCGCGGTTTCAGGCGTGGTGTCAAACAGCGGCGGCAGTAAAGTCGCATTTCAAACCAAAGTGGATTCCTGCCAATTGGACGCGCCTTTGGCCAAACTCCTGCCGGACAGCAAGGCGGCCATTCCTTCGGGCCAGACTGGAAGCATAGAGCTTTCCGATGCAGCGGGCGGCGGAGGTTTTGTTGGCGCGGTACTCAATGTCAGCACGCGCAGCCAGTCGTTTTCCGGCGCGCGCAACTTCGACTCGAAAGCTGCGGCGGAAAAGATCACGTTGGAAATTCCGGTCGGCGCAACGCCCGACGCCTGCCGCGCGCTGGCGGCGGACGGCGCGAACCTGGAATTGACCATGACTGGAGACCCGGCGCTGTCCGTCGTGCGCGGCACGAACATCACCTACACGCTGTCCTCCAAAAACAAAGGCTTCGATTCGGCCTTCAACGTCGTCATCCGCGACAGTCTGCCGACGAGCCTGACCTTCGTTTCCGCCACGCCGAGCAGCGGCGGCAGTTGCTTCGTGCCGGAGGTTGGCGAAACCGGCTCGGTGGATTGCACCTGGGCGGGCATCAGCGGCTTGCTGGTGACACGCACGGTGCAAATCGTCGCCAAAGTGGATTCCACGCTGATTTCAGGTTCTGAGGTCGTCAACATCGGCGAGACCTATTCCTCGGTCAGCGATCCTAACGAATCGAACAATACGCGCATCGTGCGCACTGTGGTCACTGCCAACAACAGCGAATTGGTGATTGCCACGCAATCGCTGCCTTTCGGCAAAGTCGGCCTTTCCTATTCGGCGACCCTGACTGCGGTCAACGGTGTTTCGCCATTGATTTGGAGCATTACGGGCGGCGTGCTGCCGGACGGTTTGACGCTCAATGCCGGCACCGGCGTCATCAGCGGAACACCCACGCAAACTGGGCTTTTCCCAATCAGATTCCGTGTGCTGGATGCGAATTTCCGCATTGTCGAAAAATCCTATCAGCTTCAGGTAGTTTCCCAGTTTCGCGCGATCAAGAACGATTTCGACGGTGACGGCAAGAGCGATTTAGCCGTCTGGCGCGGCAATGAAAGCAAATGGCTGATTATCAACAGTTCGGACAATGTGCTGAGGACGGTGTTGTGGGGGGCTTCTTACGCACCGTACTTCGACGTTCCAGTGACTGGCGATTATGACGGCGACGGTAAAACCGATGTCGCGGTCTGGCGCAAACAGGACGGCAATTGGTTCATCATCAACAGTTCGGATGGTTCGGTTCGCGTGGAAGCCTGGGGGACTGCCGGCGACACACCGGTGCCGGGCGATTACGA
>CAZRXE010001258.1:0-2961 GCA_964603695.1 uncultured Heliomicrobium sp. | reverse complement strand
GATGTTGACGGTGTCGAAGAACTGGCAGTCGGCTCTCACTTCAACAAAAACTTTTGGGGGCGCGGGCTAGCCACGGAAGCCGCCCGCGGCTGTATGGAGTATGCGTTCCACCAATTGAACCACCGCCGTGTGATTTCGATGATTCGCCCGGAAAACCTTTCCTCCCGCCGCGTCGCTGAACGCAACGGTCTGAAGATCGAAAAGAAACTGTTCTGGCGCGGCTACCATCATTACGTTTACACAATCGAAAAGGACTGAGAGAGGAAATCAATGAATTACAAAGAAAAATCAACACCGGAATTGATCGAACTGCTTATCGCAGAAGAAGACCGCGTGACCTTGGAACATATTCAAGAACTGGCCGCACGGTCTGATGCCGTGGAACCGCTGTCTGCCTGGATGCAGGATGAAAACCGTTGGCGCGACGCGCGCGACGGCGAGTGGTGGGCGCTCTATCATGCTTTCACTGTTCTCAGCCTGACGCGCCGCCGCGAATTGCTAGACGATCTTTTGCAGGGGTATCGCTTTGCTTATGAAGAAGATTTTGACTGGATACTTCAGATTGCGGCGGCGGCTTTTGCGCGATTTGGGGAAGCTGCGGTCGAACCTCTGATCCGGTTTCTTCTGTCAACGCGGGGTGACGAGAATTTCGAGACAGGATTTTTGCGCGCCGGCCTTGCCCTGGCATTGGCGCGCATCGCACTGGAACATCCGGCGGTGGAAGCTCGCATCGCGGAATTCTTCTGCTCGCGGTTCAGCGACCCGGAAGAGGTAGAGCCGGTTTTTCTGGGTTCGATTACGGGTCACGCAATCATGCTGGACAAAGAGCAGGCTCTGGAGCCGATGCGTGCTGCCTTCGAGCGCGGCGCGGTGGATGAATCCATCGCCGGCGATTTTGAAGAAACTCTGAAGTGGTTCGATCCGGTCGAACAGCGAGATGATTGGGAATACCACGAAGATTTGCTCAAGTTTTACCAGCCCGAAGAAATTGCCAATCGGCAAGCTCGCTGGAAAAAGGAAAAAGAAGATAAGGAACGGCTGGAAAAGCAACGACAAGCGAACGAGTCGTTGAGGAGCAATAATCGTGAAGTACCGCCCATCGTGCCCGAAGGTTATTCCGTTTCCGACAACGGCGCATTTATCCGCGAAGAAAAGATCGGGCGCAACGAGCCTTGCCCTTGCGGCTCCGGCAAGAAATACAAGAAATGCCACGGCAAATAACGAAATTTATGGAGTGCGACGTCTGAAGGCGTCGCACCCCATAGATTTACTTCACGTTGATGCGGACGGTGTTTGACGATTTACCGTCCACAGTCAGTTTGACTTCCACGTCGCCCTTGCCGGCCAGCGTGCGCGACAGGCGTATGTTGGCCTGATCGAGTCCCGCAAAGCCGCCTTGAGCGCCGAGAAACACCAGTTCGGCGTTTGCTCCGCCAATCGTGGCCGACGAAGTTTCCAGTGAATTGCGGAATCGCCAGCCAGTTCCGTAAGCAATCAAAAAGACCTGATCGCCTTCGGGGCCTAAATCAATCGGCACGGCGACGGCTTTGTTCGTCGTCGAGTCAATGCGCGAGACAGGTTCGAAGACCTGTTGGCCGTTGGCGCGAATGCGGAAGACCACAGCCGAAGCCACGCCTTGCCCGTCGGCATTAGCGGCAAACAAGCCGGGCGCGACGCTGGCGATTTGTGTCACTCCGCTCGACGCCGTGCCGTCACTGCTGGTCACTGTGATGGTGGCCGCGCCGTTGGCTGTGCCTTGCGGAACCAGGAAGTTGATTTGTCCCGGCGCGGTCATAAACAGCGGCGCTAATCGCTCCGCGCCCAGCGCATCGCGAACCTGAACCGTTGTCCCGCCCAGCAAATTCGGCAGCGGCGTGGAGGATGCGCTTTGCGTGCCGGTCGCCAGATTCGTGCCGAACGCGGCGGCGATCAATTCGCTGGCAAGCGAATCACCCATGAAGCTGGCGGCGGAAACGGCGGAGACTGTTTTCAGCCCGCTGGCGTTGAACACGCGCCGAACGCGCTGATTGCCCAGATCGGCGATGTACATATTGCCGGCCCGGTCGAAGGTCAGGTCGTTCGGGAAGGCCAGTTGCGCGCTGCGCGGCGAAGCGCCATCGCCGCCGAATCCGCCGGCACCCGTGCCGACGACAGTGGTGATGATGCCCGTCGCCGCCGTCACTTTGCGGATGGCGTGGTTGAAGTAATCGGCGATGTAAAGATTGTTGTCCGCGTCGAGGGCGATATATGACAACGGATCGAGTTCGGCGGCGGTGGCGGGGCCGCCGTCGCCGCTGTAGCCGAAACGGCCTGTGCCGACGTAATTGGAAATCCTGCCGTCTGTGCCGATGCGGCGAACGCGATTGTCGAAAGAATCCATCACGTAAACCACGCCGTTGCGGTCCACTGCCACGCCGGTCGGGAACAGGAACTGCGCATTGACGGCGGGGCCGCCGTTGCCTTCGTTGCCTATGCGCCCGTCGCCAGCAATTGTGCTGATGACGCCGTCCGCCGCATTCACTTTACGAATGCGGCGATTGCCGTTGTCGGCGATATACAAATTGCCAGCCGCATCCAGCGTGATTTGAAACGGCGAACTCAATTGTGCCTGCGTTGCGGGGCCGCCGTCGCCGCTGAAGCTGTCCACGCCGGTTCCGGCCACGGTTGTGATAATGCCGGTTGGCGAAACGCGGCGGATGCGATTGTTTCCGGTGTCGCTGATGTAGACATTGCCTGCGGAGTCAATCGCCAAACCCTGCGGTTCATTCATCGTCGCGTTCAGCGCCTGTCCGCCGTCGCCACTGGAACCGACAAAGCCGTTTCCGGCAAAAGGCTGTATGACGCCGCCGGGCGTGATTCTGCGAACGCGATGATTATCGGTGTCGGCGACGTAGACGTTGCCCATTGCGTCCGCCGCCACTGCCGACGGGAAAAAGAGTCGCGCGCCAACGGCTGCGCCGC
>CAZRXE010001257.1:0-4608 GCA_964603695.1 uncultured Heliomicrobium sp. | reverse complement strand
CAAGCTGCCGCAATTATTTCTGACAGGCTTTTCAATGGGCGGCAATCAATCGTTGAAATTTGCCGGAGAACTTGGCGTGGACGCGCCAAAAGAGCTTCGCGGGGTCTGCGCCATCAGCCCGCCGATTGATTTGGAAGCCTGTTCGCGCGCGATCGCGCGGCGCGAGAACTGGATTTACGAAATCCGTTTTTTACTCAGCTTGCGCCGAACGATGCAGGAAAGGAACAAACTCTTTCCAGGCTTTTACGATTTGAGCCGGCTGGCTGGCGTCAAGCATCTGTGGGATTGGGACGACGCCATGCAACCTTACAACGGCTTCCGCGATGCGCTGGATTATTACGCTCAGGCCAGTTCCCTGCCCTTTCTTCCTTGTATCAAGGTTCCGACGCTGATCATCCACGCCGAAGACGATCCGTTCATTCCGTTCGAGTCTTTCAAGGATTCGCGTTTGGGGGCGAACAAATCCATTTTGTTGATGGCCACGCGGCACGGCGGTCACGTGGCTTTCTGTGGGCGGCGGCAACCGGACGAAGACCGCGCCTGGGCCGAAAACCGCGCGGTGGAGTTTTGCCGCTTCTTAACCGATTCAAAAAGCAACTTACCTGTTGATTAACGGCTCGGCTATAATGCGCGCCCGCTTATGACTCTGGTTCTAGTCAAAATCCTTGCTGTTTTGCTTCTAGTGTTGGCGAATGGATTTTTCGTCGCCGTGGAATTCGCGTTGGTCAGCGTACGGCGTTCGCGCATTGAAACATTGGCCAAACGCGGCAAGAGCAGCGCCTACGCGGTGTTGCGCGCGCTCGATCATCTGGATGCTATGCTTTCGGCCAGTCAATTCGGCATCACTCTGGCGAGTTTGGCGCTGGGTGCGGTCGGCGAATCCACTCTTGCCTCTTTGCTCGAACCCATTGTTCATCGCTTTGTTTCCGGCGCAGCGGCGGAGTTGATCGCTCATTCCGTTTCCGTCGCCATTGCGCTGAGCGTCATCACCTACTTCCATCTGGTACTGGGCGAATACGCTCCCAAAGCCCTGGCCATTGAAAAAGCCGAAGCCATTTCCCTGGGCACGGCGCGCTGGCTGTGGTGGTTTTATCGCGCGTTCAAACCTTTCATCGTGCTTATCAATTTTTCCGGTATCAGATTCCTGAAACTCTTCGGCGTCAATTTCCATCCCGGTCATCACACGGTTTACACCGAAGACGAACTTCGTCACCTGGTCAATCTCAGTCATCAATCCGGCCATCTGGAACAGGACGAAAAGGAGTTGATCCACAACGTCTTTGAATTTTCCGACCTGAAAGCGCGGCAAATCATGGTTCCGCGCACAGAGGTTTTCGCCATTGAATCCGGCGCGAATTTCGACGAGGTCATACAGCAATTTCAGACCTCCGGCTATTCGCGGCTGCCGGTTTACGAAGAGCGGTTCGAGAACATCAAAGGCGTCGTTCACAGCAAAGACGTGATGGCTTACTTGCGGCGACCGAAAGAGTTCAGGTTGTCAGAGGTTCTGCGCGCGCCGGTCTTCATTCCCGATTCGGCGCGGCTGGCCGATGTGCTCGGCAAAATGCAGCGCGAAGGCGGCCATCTGGCCATAGTCGTGGACGAACACGGCGGTTTGGAAGGCATTCTGACACTGGAAGATTTGCTGGAAGAAATCGTCGGCGAAATTCAGGATGAGCATGACGACGTTGTCACGGACAAAGCGGAAGAAAATGGCGAAGGCATTTTCAGCCTTGACCCCGGCCTGACCGTTCGCGAGGCCAATCGCAAATTCAATCTGAGCCTGCCCGAATCCGACGATTACCACACCGTCGCCGGATTTCTGATGGCGCGCGCGGGCCGTTTGCTGGGCCAGGGCGACGCCATCGAACACAACGGCGCACGATTCACCGTCGAGTGCGTTGTCGGTCGCCGCATCACCCAAGTCAAAATGGAACGACTGGCTTAATCACCGCGGCGGGATTGCCTACCAATTCGGCGGCGCGCCCACTGGATATTGTTCAAGATCAAGCACCGAACCGTTGATGAGTTCGCTTTCGTCGCCGGCAAAGTAAAGCGCAGCCATCGCCACATCGCGCGGAAGCAAAAGCCTGCCCCAGGGCCGCGTTTTAACGGCGTCTTCCAACCAGTTCTCGCCTTTGCCTTCCTCTGTGACTTTGACGTGATGCTCGTTCGGCGTCAGCGTCCAGCCGACATTCAATTGATTGACGCGGATGCGGTATTTGTTCAGGTAACTGGCCAGATTTTTGGTCATCGTCATCAACGCGCCTTTCGAGGCCGAGTAGGCCATCAATTTGGGTTCGCCGATATAGGCGTTGACCGAACCAATGTTGATGATGGAACCACGCTGCCGCTCTTTCATGTATTTGACGGCCTGTTGCGTGCAGATGAACGAGCTGCGAACGTTGACGGCAAACACGCCGTCCCACTCGGCGACGGTGGTGTCTTCAATTGTTCCGCGCATGCTCCAGCCGACGGTGTTGACCAGCACGTCAATTTGGCCGAAGTGCGCCACGGCGTCGTCAATCAACGCACGGCATTCGGCTTCGACGGAAACGTCGGCTTTGCAGGCCATGGCTTGCACGCCTTGTTCCATCAGACTGGCGGCGACTGCTTGCGCGGCGGCTTCGTTGCGGTCGGAGACGACAAGCAACGCGCCTTCCTCTGCAAACACCCGGGCGATGCCTTCGCCCATGCCGGAGCCTGAACCGGTGATGACTGCAACTTTGTCTTTCAAACGATCCATTCGGGGGTTCTCCTTGAAAATGTGGGATGGGCTTTAGTCTGTCCACCGTGGCGACGGGCTAAAACCCATCCCACGCCTAATCTTCTGACGCTTTGAATTTTCCACGGCCCTTTTTGCGCTCGCCGATGATTTTCTTTTCCTGTACGCGCCGCTGTTTCGAGGCGGCGCTGGGTTTGGTGGCGCGGCGCGGTTTGCGGACTTTTTGGCGCGCTTCCAGTTTTTCGGCCATGCGGTCAAAGGCAGCGTCGCGATTGGCCGATTGCGAACGGCGTTCAGTAGCGGTGACGACCAGCCCGCTGGGCCGATGCGTCAGGCGGACGCCGGTTTCGACTTTGTTGCGATGTTGGCCGCCGGGTCCGCCGGCGATAAAGAATTCCAGGTCGCAATCGCGTTCCAGCGATTCGCGGTCGGTAGCGTAGCGTTCAACCTGGACGACTTGAATAGGTTTGGCGATGTCTTCCATAAACGCATTTTACTTGCCCGAACTGTTCTGAGAAAATCCGCGCCGCTGGAAACGACCCACACACCAGCGGATTTCAAAAGCATTTCAACTCTTCGACCCATACATCAGGAGGAACTATGAAACTCAAGTTTGCAAGTTGCCTGAGCGCGGTTTTTTGTCTGACATTGTCAGTCTCCGCGTTCGGTTTTGATAAAGAAGACGCCGTCAAACAATCCAGCAAAGCCGCCACCGTGTTCAAGGAAATAATGGCCGCGCCGGACAAATCCGTGCCCAAAGACATTCTGGACAAAGCCGTTTGTGTGGCGGTGTTTCCACAAGTCATCAAAGCCGGTTTTATCGTCGGCGGACGCGGCGGACGCGGCGTGGCCAGTTGCCGCACCAAAACCGGCTGGAGCGGCCCTGCCTTTTTCGATCTGAAAGGCGGCAGCATCGGTTTGCAAATCGGTGCACAGGCAACTGATTTCGTTTTTCTGTTTATGAATGACGGCGGTATGACCAGTTTGCTGAAAAGCAAATTTGAACTTGGCGGCGATGCTTCCGTGGCCGCAGGCCCGGTCGGGCGTCAGGCGGGCGCTTCCACCGATCTGAAACTGGACGCCCAAATTCTTTCCTATTCGCGCAGCAAAGGTTTGTTCGCCGGATTGGAAATCAAAGGCGCTGTGATTTCGCTGGACGATGGCGACATGAAGGCTATTTACGGCGATGCCAACGCTGAAACCGTACTGAAAGGCAGCAAGCCCGCGCCTGCCGCCGTCGCCGTTTTCCCAACGACCCTTTTGCGTTACTCGAAACGCCGGAAGTAGACTTTCGACTAACTTCGGCTGATTTGTCATACGGGGAGCAAGACGAAACTTTCGATCAGGCTCCCCGTCTTCTTGCTGTCTTATGACCACTCAATCCCTGTCCCCCAAATGGAAAAGCCTGGCCGCCTATGCCGTGGCCGTGCTGTTGACGCTGCTATTTCTCACCTGGACTTTGAAGCTGTGGCAAGCCGATTTGCAAGTCCCGCTGACGTATTACGGCGAAGCCAAGTTCAATGCTTTGCTGGTCAAAGGCATGTTGGATTTCGGCTGGCACGTTCATAATCCGGCAATGGCCGCACCGGGCGCGCTTGATCTGCGCGATGTGCCTATGTCCGACAACAATCTGCACTTTCTGCTGATTAAATTGATCGGCCTGTTCACGCACGATTACGGTCTGGCGCTAAATCTGTTTTACCTGCTCAGCTTTCCGCTGGCGACCGTTTGCGCACTGGCGGCGCTGCGGCAATTCAATCTTTCCTGGGCGACTTCGATTTTGGCGAGCATTCTGTATTCGCTGCTGCCTTATCACTTCGTGCGCGGACAGCATCATTTGTTTCTGGCAGCCTACTTTTTGGTTCCGTTGGCGGTGATGGTGA
>CAZRXE010001256.1:0-4399 GCA_964603695.1 uncultured Heliomicrobium sp. | reverse complement strand
TTCGCCGCCGCGCTGCCGCTTCATCAGCGTGCGCTGGCACTGCGCGAACAAGCTTTCGGCGCGCAACATCCCACGGTGGCGAACTCGCTCAACAATCTGGCCGTGTTCTATTTCAATAAAGGCGATGTCGCGGCAGCCGAACCACTTGCCGCGCGCGCGTTGGAAATCTGGGAATCGGCGTTGGGGCCGGATCATCCGACCGTTATCAACGCGCTGACCAATCTGATGTCAATCTGCGACCGCAAAGGCGACTACGCCCGCGCGGTGGATTACGCAGTGCGCGCCGCCGAAGTCAGTGAACGAAACGTGGCGCTCAATCTGGTCGCTGGCTCGGAGCGGCAGCGGCTGGCTTATCTGACGACTTACGCCAGAGATTTCGACCGTTACATCACGCTGCACGTGCGTCACGCGCCGACCGACGCGCGAGCGCGCGATTTAGCCGTCGTCACCATTCTGCGCGCCAAAGGCCGCGTGCTGGACGCCACTGCGGACAGTCTGACAACCTTGCGCCGCCGCGCCACGCCTGAAGATCAAGCGTTGCTGGACGAACTGCGAGAAACCAACAATCAATTGGCGCAGTTCGCGCTCGACAGTGCCAAACGAGTCGCGCCCGAACAACGGCAGCGCATCAAAGAACTGGAAGCGCGCAAAGAACGATTAGAAGCCGAAGTCAGCCGCCGCAACACCGAATTCCGCGCGCAATCGCAGCCCATTACGCTGGCCGCTGTGAAAGCCGCCATTCCGGCGGACGCAGCGCTGGTGGAGTTTTTCACTTACCGCCCCTTCGATCCGCAGGGGAAATTTGAAGAAAGATACGGCTCGCCGCGTTACGTGGCTTACGTTCTGCGCCGGCAAGGCGACGCGCAATGGGTGGAATTGGGCGAACAGGCTACGATTGACGCCACCGTCGCCAAGCTTCGCGCGGCGTTGCGCAACCGTCGGCGTACCGACGCCAAATCGCTGGCGCGCGCGGTGGATGAAAAAGTGATGCGCCCGGTGCGCAAACTGCTCGGTCAAACGGAAAGAGTTTTTCTGGCCCCGGACGGCGCGCTGAACCTGCTGCCCTTCGCCGCGCTGGCAGATCAAACCGGACATTACCTGATCGAACGTTACAGCTTCAGCTACCTGACCAGCGGACGCGACCTGCTGCGCCTGGAAATCAAACAACCGAACCAACAAACGGCGCTGGTCTTGGCCAATCCGGACTTCGGCGAAGCCGTTCAATCCGGCGAAGCGCAAGAACGTATCCTGAAATATCGTCCGGCAAAAGCGTTCACGGATAACGCCCCCACATTGTCGGAGTTTTTCTTTCCGCCGCTGCAAGGCACTGCCGACGAAGCCTCCGCGCTGAAAGCGATGATGACCGACGCGCAAGTGCTGACCGCAGCGCAAGCCACCGAGGCCACGCTTAAACAAATCCGCAGCCCGCGCATTTTGCACATTGCGACACATGGTTTTTTCCTGGATGACCAATCGTCCTCTACCGGCGAAAGGCTCTTGCAACGTCCCGCTAATTTACGTCCCGAAAATCCGCTGCTGCGCTCCGGGCTGGCATTGGCGGGCGCAAACACGCAAAAAGGCGGCAATGGCGAAGACGGCATTCTGACCGCGCAGGAAGCCGCCGGGCTGAATCTGTGGGGCACGAAACTGGTCGTGCTTTCGGCTTGCGACACAGGCATCGGCGAAATCAAAACCGGCGAAGGCGTTTACGGCCTGCGCCGCGCGCTAGTGCTGGCCGGTTCGGAAACGCAGGTCATGAGTTTGTGGCCGGTGTCGGACAAAGGCACGCGCGATTTGATGATCGGTTATTACAAACGCCTGCTCGCCGGCGAAGGCCGTACCGAAGCCTTGCGCCGAACGCAACTGGAACTGCTCAACCGCACGTCTTACAGTCATCCGTATTACTGGGCAAGTTTCATTCAATCGGGTGAATGGGCGAATTTGGACGAGAAGCGATGACGTTTCTGCTTCAAGTAAACTGAATCCTGTGCAAATTAAATCTCAGGCAAAGCCGCAAAGGCACCAAGAAACAAAAGGCCAAATCATGAGAGTTTGGCGTCATTCTTCTTTTCTTTGCGCCTTTGCGTGAAACTGTTGATTTCATTTATGATGCGCCTCCAAGCTTCTCAATCCTGAGAAAGCAAATTCATTCTAAAAAGGTTTTCCATTAAATGACGCGACGTTGCCCGCTTTGCCGGCGCGAAACAACCTGGGATGACAATCCGTGGCGACCGTTTTGTTCGGAACGCTGCCAAATGATTGATCTGGGCAAATGGGCTTCGGAAGATTACCGCATGCCGCTGGCCGAATCGCCCGAGGGGTTGATGCCGGCGGAGTTTCTGGATGCAGAATTGGAAGGCAGTACCGATGAACAACGATAAGCAAGTTCGTTCAACCGCAATTTTCCCCGCCGCGCTCGTTCTGGCGGCGTCCTTGTTTTCTTTGGCATGCAGCAACGCCGCTGCGCCGCAACCAGTTTCGGGGGCGACAGCGATGACCGCAACGACGGACAAACGAACGGCGGCCAGTCAGGAAGCCATTAAAAACGTAATGGACGTGCCGATTTCCAAACTCGACGACAGCACCATCAAGCTTGATGATTACAAGGGCAAAGTCCTGGTGGTGGATTTCTGGGCGACTTATTGTGGCCCCTGCGCCAAACAAGCGCCGCAATTGGCCGCGCTAAGTGAGAAATACAAGGACCGCGGATTGGCCGTCGTCGGCCTGACCTCTGACCCCAAATCCGACCAGCAGCAAGTGGAAGAGTTCGTCAAGAAGTTCAACATGACTTACACCGTCGCTTACGACAACAGTTGGATTTCATCCGCCTTTCTGAAAGGCACGGAAGACGGAACCGGCGCTCCGCCGATTCCGCAGCTTTTCGTCATCGGACGCAATGGCCGCGTTGTCGAACATTTCATCGGCGAACAGCCGGGGCGAATGGAACAATTGGAAAAAGTCGTTGCCGAACAATTAAACGCTACCCGCTAATCGGATCAGTACCGCTCGCGGCACTGATCCGATACTCTAAATTCCCTTCAAGGAGTCATTGCGATGTCAAAACATTGGTTTCACACCCTTTTCAAAGCCTGTCTACTAAGCGTTGTTTTCGTTTTCCTGGCGGTGGCTGGCGCGCGCGAACTCGGGTTGCAGGATGTACCGGAATTGCCCGCAGCGGACGGTTCGGGCGATACGCCGGAGATCGTCATTGACCTGTTGCCTGTGGGCGCGACCGGGCAAACGCAGATGAAACTTTCCAGTCTGCGCGGAAAAGTGGTGATGCTGGATATGTTTTGGTCGCAATGCCCGCATTGCGAAGAGCACGCGCCGCACATCGTCGAGCTTTATAACCAATATCGCGAACGCGGCTTCACCGTTTTGGGACTGGCCACCGATCCCAAAGAAGACAAAGCTTCGATGGGGCGCGTGAAGGCATTTATGGGCAAAGCGAAAATTCCTTACCCAGTCGGGTATCTGAGCAACGAGATCGTTGCATATTATGCTCACCCCAAAGACCACGGCGTGCCGCAAATGATTTTGTTCGGCGCGGACGGCAAGATGGCGTTGCGCGAAATCGGCTGGAATGAAGAGGTCGGCAAAAAGGTCAAAGCCGCTATCGAAGCCCAACTGAGCAAAGTCCCGACTGTCAAACCCGGTAGCAAAGCCAGCGCCAAGCCCAATCAAAACAAAACCAAACATGGCTAATCGAGAAGTAATGAAGAACAAAATCGGAACCTCGTTCAAATCCATTTTGCTGAACCTTTGCTTGGCGCTGACGGTGGCCGGCGCGGCTGTGCATACAGGCTCCGCAGATATTCCCGAATTGCCGATGGCCGACGGTTCGGGCGACACGCCGGAATTGATCGTGAATCTGGTTCCGACCGCCGCCGCCAAACCTGGCAAGGTGAAACTGTCTAGCTTGCGCGGCAAAGTGGTGCTGCTGGATATGTTCCGTTCCACCTGCCCACACTGCGAAGACCACGCGCCGCACATCTTGAAACTCTATCAGGACTATCGCCAACGCGGCTTCACCGTGCTGGGTCTGGCCACCGACGACAAAACCGATGCGGACGCCGTTAAAAGTCTGAAAAGCTTTTTGACGCGGCACAAGATCAATTACCCGGTCGCTTACGTCACTACGGAAGTTGTCGCCTATTACGCCGACCCGAAAAATCACGGCGTGCCGCAGATGGTCTTATTCGGCGCGGACGGTAAAATGACGCTTCGCAAAATCGGCTGGGGGCAAACTTATGACCAATTGTTCCGACAAAGCATCGAAGAACAACTTGCCAAATTGCCCGCCCCAAAACCTGCCGCGAAACCCGCCGCAGGCAAACCCAGAAAATGAAGAGGCTCAATCGTATGAAAAATCGAATCCGAACCCTGTTGCAGATCAGCG
>CAZRXE010001255.1:0-2298 GCA_964603695.1 uncultured Heliomicrobium sp. | reverse complement strand
GGCTGGAAGACGCCTTGCACCCTGCGCGAAGTTATTTTCTCTTTCGTCGAGACCGCGCCGAAGAGCAGACCTCCGGCAATCAGCCGCTGGCCTTTTCCTCGCAAGGCGAAGCACTGGTCATTTCCCCCGCCCAGGAAGTCGCCTTGTTGGAATTGATGAAACGGCAAAACACCGCGCTGCAAATGCCGTTGCCGCGCGGACTCAGGGTGTCCGCCGAAGAAAAACTCTTCCTGGAACGTCTGGACGTCACTTTGCTGGTTCCGATGAGAGATTCGGAAAACCAATTGATCGGCATTCTGTTGTTGGGCGAGAAAAAATCCGAAGAACCTTACAGTCCAACAGACCGCCGATTGTTGCTGGCCGTCGCGCAGCAAATGGCAACAACCATCGAAGTCGGCCAACTCCGCGCACAAGTCCGGCGCAAAACTCAAAGTGAACGGCAAGTGCTGGCGCGTCTGGATGCCGCGCAAATCAATCTGCTGCGCGAATGTCCGCAGTGCGGTTTGTGTTTTGATTCGGCGCAGAATCACTGCCCGGATTGCCGAACGGAATTGACGCTTTCGCTGCCGGTCGAACGCACGATTGACGAACGCTACCGTTTGGAACGTCTGCTCGGCAAAGGCGGCATGGGCGCGGTGTATGCCGCCACCGATTTGCGGTTGCGTCGCGCCGTGGCCGTCAAACTCATTCATGCCGATTATTTCGGCGATAAAAAATTGCTTCGCCGCTTTGAACAGGAAGCCCAAACCGCCGCCCGCTTGAATCATCCGAACATCGTCAAGGTTTTCGATTACGGTCGCACGCAAACCGGCGGCGTGGCTTCCAGCGGCGCGTGGCTGGTGATGGAATTGGTAAATGGCGCGACGATGCGCGACGAACTAAATCGGTTGGGCCGTTTGTCGCCAGAACTGGCAGCGGACTGGTTCGAGCAATTGCTGGATGGCCTGAATGCTGCGCATCAAGCCGCCATCATTCACCGCGATTTGAAACCGGAAAACATTCTGGTTTCCCGCAACGCGCAAGGCCAGACGCAATTGCAAATTCTGGATTTTGGACTGGCCAAATTGCGCGAGGCTTCAACGCAAACGGACGGCGGCAAAGGATTAACGACGTTGACCAAACCCGGAATGATTGTCGGCACGTTGTTTTATATGTCGCCCGAACAGCTTTCCGGCGCGCCTCTGAATGAGACGTCGGACATTTTCACTATCGGCGTGATGCTGGTGGAAGCCCTGACCGGTCGCCGTCCGTTTGACGGCAAAACGCCCACAGACATGCTGGAAGCCATCTGGCGCAATCCTTTCAGTTTCTCCGGTGAGTGCGAAGCTGTGATGAATCTGAACCACGTCATTCAACGCTGTCTGGCGGTGATTCCCAAACCGCGTTTTCAGACGGTGACGGAGTTGAAAGCTGAACTGATTCCGGCGCTGCAGGCCTGTGTGGGGATGATGAGCTTTGAACCGCAGTCCACGGTCAATCGTTCTTTTGCACTTCCGACGGAAATCTACCATCGGAAGGATTTCCAGACAGACTATGATAAAAAGTAAGTTGAAATAGCAGTTATACACATTCATCAGCATTGGCATTGACTGCTGATTGACGTGTTCAAAGGCTTCACGTAAATTCCCGCCATTGTTATTGAGAGCTTCAACTTCAAGATCGGCAGTTTCACAATTTGTGCAAAACACGGAAGTGACAGGAACTGATGGCACTTGCCGTCTCCGCGCTATCGCTCGGGAAATCGTAAAGCAAAGCCAAACCTGACACGCCGCTTGATTTTTGCATTGGAGAAATTCGATGAACGTTCGTGAGCCGGAAGGAGTGACGAAACTGTTGCTTGATTGGAGTAATGGTTCGACACAGGCGCTGGAAGAGTTGGCACAAACCGTTCAGCAGGAATTGCGCAAACTTGCCCGGCATTATATTCGCGGGGAAAAGACTGGGCATTTGTTGGAATCGGTGGCGCTGGTCAATGAAGCCTGGCTGCGATTGTTTGATTGGCAGCAAATCTCCTGGCAAAACCGCGCACATTTTTTTGGCATCGCGGCACAAATCATGCGCCGCATTCTGGTGGATGAAGCGCGGCGGCGCGACAGGCAAAAGCGCGGCGGGGGCGCGTTTCAAGTGTCGCTGTCCGGCGCGGAAAACGAAAAGGTCTGGCGCGACGAAGAATTGATTAGCCTGGATGATGTGCTCGACAGTTTGTCCGCTCTGGATCAACGCAAGGGCCGCATCATCGAACTGCGCTTTTTCGCTGGCTTGAGCATTGAAGAAATTGCCGAAGTCCTGAGCATTTCA
>CAZRXE010001254.1:0-5420 GCA_964603695.1 uncultured Heliomicrobium sp. | reverse complement strand
GGCCAGCGCACGCAAGGCCGCAGCTTTGGCTTTGGGCATAATCGCGCGCGGCGGCATTGCGCCGTAAACGCCGAGCAGAATGAAACTGTCGGCCAAGCCGGAATAGGCCAGCGCGTAATCGTCGTCGAGTTGAATGGCGGCGTTGAAATGCTCTATCGCTTTGCGTAAACCCTGGCCGGAGCGTTGATGCCAGTAAAAACGGCCTTTCAAATAATGCTGGTAGGCTTCGACGTTTTCGGTGTAACGGCGCGCCAATCGCTCGCGCTCTTCTTCGTTCAAGCGCAATTTCAGGTGATCGCAGATTTCCTGCGCCAGTTCGCTTTCGACCGTGAACAGATCGTCGAGTTTTCGCTGATATTGCGCGCCCCAGATTTGCGAGCCGTCTTCGGTGTCCACCAACTCGGCTTTGATGACCAACTGCCCGCCGATTTGAAACAGCCGTCCGGTGAAAATGGCGCGGGCTTCCAGTTCGCGCCCGATTTCTAATGCCTCCGTGTCGCGATTGCGGTAGCGGGCGACTGTGCTCCAGGCTTTGACGCGCAATTGCGGCAAGCGGGACAAATTCAAAATCAGACTTTCGGGAATCGCTTCGCTCAGGTAGGCCAGATCCTGATCCTCGCTCGCTCCGCTGTTGACGCCAAACGGCAGTACGGCCAGCGAATCAATCACGCGCAAGGCCCGTTTCGCGCCAGAACGAATCTGTCCGGAAGGCGTCAGCACGCCGCCCGAATTGCTTCCTGACCGGCTGCCCGAACCGCTGCCCGAAGTTCTACCCGAACTTCTAAATGCCTCTTGCGCCGAGCCGCTCAAAGGCTGCGTTTGTCCCCAATCCACGTCTTCGTCAATAAAAGCATCGCTGAGTTCGAGCCGTTTATACAGGCGCTTCAAATCGGTTAGCAGACTTTTGGCGAGTTGGTATCGGTCTTCGCGGTCTTTGGCCAGAGCTTTGGTGACTATCCATTCCAGTTCATCAGGGATGTTGGCGAAGCGTGCCAGCGGTGGCGGCTGCCGATCCAGAATCGCAACCAGCATATCGCCAGTGCTTGATGCCTGAAACGGGGGACGCCCGGCGACCATTTCGTAAAGCACCAATCCCAGATTGAACAAATCCGTTCGCGCGTCCACCTTCTGCCCGCGCGCCTGTTCGGGCGACATATAACTGACGGTTCCCAGAATTACGCCGGGACTGGTATTGGCGCGGTCGCCAGCCAGCGGCGTGGTCGCGTAAATGTCCGCCAGCGGTTCGCCCAGGGTTTCGGCTTGAGTGACCGAAGGATCGAAGCCTCGCAGGAAGTTGTTTTCCGTCAGCTTGGCGAGGCCGAAATCCAGCACCTTCACGTAACCGTCGTTCCGCAGCATGATGTTTTCCGGCTTGATGTCGCGATGCGTGATGCCTGCGCCGTGCGCGGCTGCGAGCGCCTCCGCGATTTGCACGGCGATGTCGAGCGATTCTTCCAGCGTCAGCCGTTTGGCAGTCATCTGCTGGCGAAGTGTGCGGCCTTCGACGTATTCCATGGCGATGAAGTGCGCGCCGACCGCTTCCGCGCCTGCTTCTTCGCCGGCCTGCCCGATTTCATAAATCGTCAGAATGTTCGGATGGTTGAGCGTGCTGACCGCGCGGGCTTCCTGCGCGAAGCGGCGCACGCGCTCAGGGTCTTGGGTGAAACGCGCGGGCAGGATTTTCAGCGCCACGCGGCGACCCAGATTCAGGTCTTCGGCCAGATAGACTTCTCCCATGCCGCCCGCGCCGAGCTTCGATAGGATGCGGTAATGCGAAATCGTTTGCGGAGTCACGATGTCTTATTCAAGTTGTGAAGGTTTCAGGGCAACTGCCGTTTAGGAATTTCAGGGGAAACGTGCGGCATCTTACCGCAGTCGCTCCGGCATCGCGAGCCGTTGATTGACCAAAGCCGCGCCAACCGCGAAAATCCGCGTCCGAGAAAAATCATGAACAATCAATCCTGGAAAGTTACCGCCGCCGAGGCTAACACCCGGCTGGACAAATGGCTGGCTGCGCCCGAACGCCTGGCCTCACGCTCGAAATCGCTCTCCGCCATCGAAAAAGGCAAAGTTTTCGTCAACGACAAAGAGCAATCCGTTGCCGACGCCGGTCGCAAACTGCTGCCCGGCGAAACCGTCAAACTCTGGATGGATCGTCCTGGCAGTTCCGAGCGCCGCTATTCCGAACGTCACGATTCCGGCCTGCACCTGCTTTACGAAGACGCTTCGCTGCTGGTCGTCAACAAACCCGCTGGATTGCTGTCAGTGCCGCTGCCCGCGCAACCCGACGAACCGTCCCTGTTCGATAAAGTCAAAGACCATCTGCGTTCGCACGGCCACCGCGACCCGCTGGTCGTTCACCGCATAGACCGCGACACCTCCGGCTTGATCGTTTTCGCCAAAACCGGCGAAGCTCAGCGCAAATTGAAAGAACAATTCGAGCGCCGCGAACCGGAGCGCGTTTATCTGACCGCCGTCCACGGCCATCCCACGCCGGGCACCGGCACTTGGAAAGATTTGCTGGAATGGGATCAGGAAGAGTTGAAGCAGCAATCGGCGGAAGAGAAAACGCGCTTCACCAAACAAGCCATCAGCCGCTACAGTGTGGTGGAAAAGTTCGCGCGCGCCAGTCTGGTCGAAATTCGTCTGGTCACGGGCAAACGCAATCAGATTCGCATTCAGGCCGGCTTGCGCGGCCATCCGATCATCGGCGAGCGGATGTATATTTACGACCCCGCGCCCGAACCCAAGATCGAATTCGACCGCCAAGCCCTACACGCCTGGAAACTCGGCTTCAAACATCCGGCGGATCAACGCCCGTTGAGTTTTGAAGCGCCGCTGCCCGCTGATTTCAAAGCTCTGATTGAACGGCTGAAAAAGATGCGTTCGTAGTCATTCGACTTGCACGAATGAATCAGCGGCACTAATGCGGGGAAATTATGAAACGATGGACACTTTCGATTTTGTTGCTGATGGCCTGCACGAGCCTGACATACACGCTGCATCAGGACTCTTCGGCAGGCGCTTCAGTTGATGTCGCGGTCAATGAAGGCGCGAAGCTGTTTGCGCGAAACTGTTCGGCCTGTCACGGCGACACCGGCAAAGGCGGGCGCGCGCCCGATCTGACCGGCGGCCAATGGAAACACGGCGTCACGGACGAAGACCTGACGCGCAACATCACGAAAGGCATTCCCGGCACGCAAATGCCCGCCATTGCCTTGTCCGAAGCCGAAGTCAAAAAAATCATCGCCTTCCTGCGCTCGCTTTCAGGCAAGTCCAACGCGGAAACCGTCGCCGGAAATTGGGAAGCCGGGCGGCGGCTTTTTTTCGGCGCGGCCAAATGCAGCGCCTGTCACGCTTTCGGCGGACGCGGCGACATTCTGGCCACGGAGTTGACGGACGTTCGCAGCCGCCACCAATTGCCGCAGCTCGCCAAACGCCTGCAAGCGCCGATCAAAATGATCGAAGCGCGCACGGCTTCGGGCGCGACCGTGCGCGGAGTTCAAAAAGGCGAAGATACTTTCACGCTGCGGCTGATGGATGAAAGTCGCAAATGGCATTTTCTGAACAAGCGCGAGATCAGCGTCAAAACCTCAGAACAGTCGCATACGGCCTTGAGCGACAAAGACCGCGACGACGTGCTGGCTTTTCTGATGAGCGCGCCGCGAGTTTACGAACCGGACGCTGACTGGAAACCGGCGGCGGATTTCAACGTCAGTTTCGCGCGGCTCAACAACGCGCAGGCCGAGCCGCAAAACTGGCTGACCTATTGGGGCGATTGGCGCGGCACGCATTATTCCGGCTTGAAACAAATCACGCCCACCAACGTGGCTTCGATGAAATCCGCGTGGACGGCGCAACTCGGCGGCACAACGGTGGAAACGACGCCGATAGTGGTGGACGGGATGATGTTCGTCACCGGGCCGCTGAGCAACGTCACGGCGCTGGATGCACGCACGGGGCAGACGATCTGGAAATACACGCGCCGACTGCCGGCCGTGGCCAGTCATTGCACGGTGATGACCAATCGCGGCGTGGCCGTGCTGGGCGACCGCGTGTTTTTGGCCACGCTGGATATGCATTTAATCGCGCTCGACGCCAAAAGCGGCAACATTATTTGGGATGTCGAACAGGACGATTACCGCAAAGGCATTTCCAACACCCACGCGCCGCTGGCAATTGACGGCAAGATCATCGTCGGTGTGACGGCGGGCGAATGCGCGCTGACTGGTTTCGTTGATGCCTTCGACGCCGCGACGGGCAAAAAGCTCTGGCGCACTTACACCACGCCGCAACCCGGCGACCCGAATCGCAAAACCTGGATTCCCGAAAGCGCGGCGGATGTCGGCGGCGCGCCCACCTGGATGACCGGAACTTATGACAGCGAAACCAAAACCATCTTTTGGACAACGGGCAATCCGGGGCCGGATTACGACGGCAGCGTGCGCGGCGGAGATAATCTGTATTCTTGTTCGGTCATCGCGCTGGATGAAGCCACAGGCAAAATGAAATGGTGGTTTCAATTCACGCCGCATGACGTTCACGACTGGGACGCCAACGAAACGCCTGTGCTGATTGACGGCGTCATTAACGGCAGGAAACGCAAACTGCTCATCACCGCACAGCGCAATGCGTTTTATTACGTGCTGGATCGCGAAACAGGCGAATTCGTCAGCGGGCAAGCCTTTGCCAAACAAACCTGGGCCAAGGGATTGGACGCCAAAGGCCGCCCGATTGTTTTGCCGAACACCACGCCCACGCCCACGGGCAATCACGTTTGCCCGGACGCGGCTGGCGCTGCCAATTGGGGATCGCCTTCTTATGACCCGGCGACTGGATACTTTTTGGTTTCGGTGCGCGAAGCCTGCGCCACTTACACCAGCGTCACGAAATCGCCAGTGCCCGGACAGGGCTACACCGGCGGCGGCGTGGAAGTGGATGCCAACGGTGCGCCGGGTTCGGTGCGCGCGCTGGACGCGCTGACCGGCGCGGTGAAATGGAACTTTCCGTTGCAAGTTGGCGCGTCTTCGACCGGCGTGCTGGCAACAGCGGGCGGCGTGACCTTCGCGTCATCGAACGACGGCAACTTGATCGCGCTCGACAGCCGCACGGGCAAATATCTTTGGCATTACTACACCGGCGCGCGCATCGTGGCTTCGCCGATGGCATATGCCGTCAATGGCAAGCAATACGTGGCCATCGCTTCGCAATCGGCGATGTTTGTCTTCGGCTTGCCTTAGTTCAGAGTTTCAGGATGCCAGTAGCCCGACCGTCAGACTTGTCATTACGCATTTTTTTCATTCTTTGAATCCCCCCAACTTCCGTTGGGGGGATTTAGGGAAACGGTACGCCGGTTTTTGTAGGTGGGACTTTAACGATCCCCCAACTTCCGTTGGGGGGATTTCAGCATTACAAAGGAG
>CAZRXE010001253.1:0-1554 GCA_964603695.1 uncultured Heliomicrobium sp. | reverse complement strand
GCCGACGCGATCAAAGTGGGACAGGCACTGGTGGCAGACTACAAGTCCGAAGAAAATCCCGTGGATCGGATTTACCTGCTTTACAGCGAATTCAAATCGGCGCTGTCGCAGAAGCCCGTGGTCGAGCAGTTGCTTCCAGTAGGCCGTATTGAGGCTGCGGAATCGGCGCAGGCGGAAACTCTGGTGGATTACATCTACGAACAGCCGCCGAGCGAGATTTTCAGCGAGTTGTTGCCGAAGTTGATCGAAAATCAGATTTATCACGCGCTGCTTGAATCGGTCGCGTCCGAACTCGGCGCGCGTATGACTGCGATGGATTCGGCATCGAAGAATGCTTCGGAAGTGATTGATAAACTGACACTGGTTATGAACCGCGTGCGTCAGGCGAAGATCACGCGCGAAATCATCGAAGTCGTCAGCGGCGCGGAAGCACTCTAAAAATTGCAGATTGCGGAATCACAGAAGTTCCCGACAATGATTTCAACTGACAATCAAGTCGCTCCGCACTCGAAATTGTATTACTGGCTGCCACCCATTCTCTGGATGGCAGCCATTTTCTATTTTTCGACGGATACATTTTCCGGCGGCAATACCGGTTCGCTGTTTTACACCATCTTTCACAGTGTGTTTCCCAGCCTGACGCCGGAACAGTTTCAGCCGATTCATCACTTCATACGCAAAGCCGGACATTTCACTGAGTACGCAGTTTTTGCGCTGTTGCTTTTCCGCGCGTTCCGGGCGGGGTCAATCCTGCGGTGGAATTGGCGTTGGATGGCGTATTCGTTGGCCGTCGTGGCCGTCTATGCCTTGCTGGACGAACTTCATCAAACATTCACGCGAACGCGCGGCGGTTCAATTTATGACAGCTTGCTGGATATTTCAGGAGGAGTGACAGCCTTGTTGCTGTTGTGGGGAATGCAGAGAAGACAGGGAGATTAGTGTTCGTGTTCAATGCGTAATGACTGGACTGGAGAAGTCACGATGCGCTGTCCGCCGGAGTAGAACTCAATTCGGAAGCCGATGCCAAGCCAGCCCATTTTCAACATGCAGCCGCCGAAGGTGGAACCGCTGACGGTGGCTTCGACAGGCTCTTCAAAATAACGCCCGCCTTGCACCAAAGCCTTTCCGCTTTCGGGATCAAGCATGAAAATGTAGTAGTCGGTATTGAGAGTGCGGGCGCAAACCGTGTCGAACTGGCCTAGTGAGCGCAAGGCAACGCCGTCGAGCGAAGAACTCAATTCAGTGAAACCATCTAGTGAACAGTAGCGCGGTATTCTTTGCACGCGCACCTCCGAAGTTTGGATTCAAGCTGCCTGGAATCGAGTCACGCAGCTTTTTGTATTGGTGCATTGGCAATCTATCTAGCAACGGTAACTGGGGAATCTTGGATTGCCCTTCAACGGTGCTGAGAGTTGTACTCTACTCTTCACAGCCGGTCAAGCAACCCCCTAATCGAATCTGCCAACAGTCAAACAGCGACTGGCCCAAGAGCATTTGCGATTAAATTAACGGAAGGAATTGCTTGACCACAGATGGGGTGAGTAAATCTGCACA
>CAZRXE010001252.1:0-5218 GCA_964603695.1 uncultured Heliomicrobium sp. | reverse complement strand
GCAGTGTGGCGACGGATTGTGATTTCAGGGTCTGAGACTGCGCCCGCTGCAAAGCCTTGAGCAAGCGTTGCGCATTTTTCGGCGAGCGTAAGAGACGGGCCGTTTCGAGCAAGCTTGATAACTCCGAAGCGGTCACGAGCGCCACATCCTCAAAACCCCGGCGATTGATGATGACGATTTCCCGATTGGCTGCGACCTGCTCAAGCAGCGATGCCAAATTTTCACGCGCGTTGCTGTAAGAAGTTTGAATGGCCATAAAGAATTACCTCCGTTGGACAGAATTACTGTACAAGCTCGGATGGTACTAGGCAAGAATGTTTTACCGCCCAATGTCGGCGGAATGAAGCCACACCGCACGAAAAGGCTTACGGCGGTTTGCCCCAAATCCTTTCGTGTGCCAAAAAGAAATTGTGCAAACCTCAAAACTTCGTTGGGCCATTTTGGCGATAGTGACCTTCGCGGCGGCGTTCGCTGTGTGGCGCTGCGGGCGAAGCAGGCAACCGCGCGTGGTGTTGTGGGCGTGGGAACGACCTGAGAATCTGGAATTCACCAACGCAGACAATAATCCGCCTGACATCGCCGTGGCTTTTCTGGCGCGGACGATTCGCTTGCAGGCGGAACAAACTCTCGTCACGCCGCGCCGTCAGCCATTGAAATTCGCGTCCGGCACAGAATTGATTGCCGTTGCGCGAATTGAGGCTGAACACGCGGCGTTTTCGGCCTCGCAATTGGAAACGACGGCGGCGGCCATCAAGCAAATGGCGAAGCCGCCCAACATCCGTGCCATTCAAATAGATTTCGACGCCAGGGTTTCCGAGCGGGATTTTTATCGCGAGTTGTTGCAAACTCTGCGGCGGCAAATTCCCGCGACCATGCCGATTTCAATCACTGCGTTGGCGTCATGGTGCATTCACGACGATTGGCTGAGCGATTTGCCAATCAATGAAGCCGTGCCGATGCTTTTCCGGCTGGGCGTCGAGCGCGACGAAATCCGAAGTTATCTGGCTTCGGGCAAAAAGTTTCGCAGCAGGTTTTGCCAAAACAGTCTGGGCGTTTCGACCGATGAACCAATCGAAAGTTTGACAGGCAGAACGCTGCAAAAAGTTTATGTGTTCAACCCGCAGCCCTGGACGGCGACGGCGGTCAATCAAGTGTTGAAGGAGTGGCGACAATGAAGCGTGGAAAATTCAAAGTTGTTCAGTTGTTGGTTGCGGCATTGCTGGTTTTGAGCGATCCGCAATCACTGTTCGGTTGCGGGCCGTTTGCGCCCGAAGTCATCTTTACGCACACGGTGCATCCGGATTTCCCGCTTGAGCGCTTCGCGCACGGCGAACTCGGCGTGTTGCAGCCGACTTACGCGCGGTCGTATCTGGTTGCCGCTTATCGTCACCTGAACGGCGTCGGCGTGGATGCCGGCGAAGAAAAGGCGCTGGTCTCGCTTTGGCGCGAACGGCTGCTAGGCGATGGAGACGGCGTGGATAAAGGGCTGGAAGAATGGCTGGCCGAACGCCAGAAAATCACCGCCGCCGGCAAACCCTCCACGGTCAATTTTTATTACACGGAAAATGGCCAGAACTTTTACTACAGTATCACCAACTGTCAGGCCGACGCCTTCAAAACCGCCGCCCGCGCCTTGCGCGAACGCGCGCAGCAATTTGGCGCTTCGAGCGCGACGGTTGTCGCCTGGACGCAGGCACAGGATCAGGTCTTCGCCACTTGTTCTGGCGAGAAAACCATTCCCGGTCAGATTGCGGCGGATGCCCCGGCAGCGGCGCGCGCCGACCGCGCTTATCAAATCGCCGCCGCCAATTTTTACGCCCGCAACTATGACGACTCCGCGCGGATGTTCGGCGAAATCGCCAATGACAATGCTTCGCCCTGGCGCGGGATTGCGCCCTTGCTGGTGGCGCGTTCGCTGATTCGCAACGCCACCGTGCGCGAAAAGAACGACCTGCAATTATTGGCGCAGGCGGAAACGGAATTGAAAAAGCTTTTGAACAATCGCGGCTTGAGCGATTCGCACGAATCGGCGCGACGCTTGTTGAAGTTCGTGCAATTCCGGCTCGATCCCGAAAAGCGCGCACGCGAATTGGCACAGGCGGTGCGGGCCAAAAACTCCAGTGCCAGCCTTAAACAGGACGTGATTGATTACACTCGCCTGCTGGATCGTTACGAAAACGAAGAGCGCAAAGTCACGCTGCCCGCCTGGACGAAAGAAGACGATCTGACCGATTGGCTGTTCACCTTTCAAGCCACTGACGCCGCCGCGCTCGAACATTCCCTGCAACGCTGGGCCGCGACTTCTTCAATAGTTTGGCTGGCGGCGTCGCTGTCCAAGCTCAACACCAAACATCCGCAAACGGCTGCGCTGCTCAACGCGGCGGCCAAAGTCTCCGCCGATTCGCCCGCATTTCAAACTCTGGCTTATCACCAAGTGCGCTTGATGCTGGAAGCCGGGCAGCAGTCGGAAGCGCGGCAAAAGCTGGACGAGTTGCTGGCGCTGAAAACGATTATGCCGGCGTCGGCGCGCAACCGCTTTCTGGCGCAGCGCCTGAAGCTGGCGCGAAATGCCGAGGAGTTTTTCAAATTCGCCCAGCGCGCACCCGCCACCGTCAGTTACAACGAAGACGGACAGGAATTGCCCGTGAATGAAAGCTGGCTCTCAAAAGACGACACCGACCAGGAAGGCAACGCGAGGATGAAACCCTTTCTGGCTGGGCGCGTCAGTTTCGCTTCAGATTCCGCCGATGCAATGAACAGCGCCTTGCCACTGGCTGTGTTGAAAGACGCAGCGTTGGGAAAAGTCTTGCCCGCGCATTTGCGGCGTCAGGTCGCCGTCGCCGCCTGGACGCGCGCCGTGTTGCTTGACGATGACGACGCGGCCAAAGCGACGGCTCCGGCTCTGCTCGAACTGGTGCCCGAAATGAAGGTGCAATTGATGGCCTACCTCGACGCCAAAGACGCCACGGAGCGCAAAGACGCCGCGCTTTATTTGCTTTTGAAGTTCCCAGGCATGCGCCCGCTCGTGGACACTGGAATGGCGCGCACCACCGCGCACAGTCAGATTGATAATTACCGCGACAACTGGTGGTGCGGCATCGAAGGACGATTTTTCAACGAAGACGCGGTGCTGTCCCCCAAACAAACTGCCACCGAAACTCCCGGCTTTCTCAGCGCCGCGCAAAAGTCCGCCCTGGCTGCCGAAAAGCGCAAACTGGCCGCGCTGGAAATCGGGCCGAACGATTTGTGCAAACGTGCTGTCGCCTGGGCCAAGCGTAACCCCGCCGATACGCGCGTGCCGGAAGCCTTGCATCTGGCCGTCAAAGCCACGCGCTACGGTTGCCGCGACAAACAAACGCGCCAGAATTCCAAACTCGCGTTCGACACTTTGCACAAACAATATCCCGACAGCACCTGGGCCAAACAAACCAAGTATTACTTCGGCGAGGAATAACGCCTGTCGTACCGCGCTTGATTCGGCGGCACTTTCGTTACTCGCGCGTGATGAAGTTGTCCGTATTGAAAAGAACTCTGGCGGCGGCAGTCAGCGCCGCCGCTTGCGCCTCGGTCAAGCCTGCCTTTGTCAATTCCTGATTCGCCAATGCCGAAGCCGAGGTGGGGTGGTCGTCGAAGCTTAGCGTTTGGCGATCAATATAGCCACGCAAGGCAGCGAGTTCCGTTGCGTTCGGCGAACGACTCAGGCAGAGCGCAAATGCCTGACGCAATCGTGCGTCCAGCGTGGCAGAAAACTCGCCCGGGACTTCGCGCACCAAACGCGCCGCCAGTCCTTGCGCGATTTCCAGAAAAGCCGGGTCGTTGGCCAGCGTCAATGATTGCAACGGCGTGTTCGACCGATGCCGCCGCGTGCAAACGCTTTGAAAATCCGGCGTGTCGAAGGTCGAAAACAATGGATACGGAGCGCTGCGGAAAAAATGCGTGTAGATCGCGCGGCGAAAACGTTCACTGCCGTTGGCGACCATCCAGTTCTTTTTGTTTTGCGTGAAAGCGTAAACGCCTTCTGGTTGCGGCGGACGCACGCTGGGACCGCCGAGGCGCGGATTGAGCAAGCCGCTCGCGCTGAGCGCCGCGTCGCGCACGATTTCGGATTCAACGCGGAAGCGTTCCTGCCGCGCCAGCAACAGATTGCGCGGATCAACGTCGTTCAATTCCTTGCGCGCGTCAGACGCCTGCCGATAAGTCGCGCTGGTGACAATCAACCGGTGCATGGCTTTCAAGCTCCAGCCTTGCCGGATGAACTCCGTCGCCAGCCAGTCCAGCAATTCGGGATGCGTGGGCCGCGCGCCTTGCGTGCCGAAATCTTCTTCGGTTTCGACAATGTCGCGTCCGAAATACCGCATCCAAACGCGATTCATAGTCACGCGCGGAGTCAATGGATTGGCCGGAGCCACCAGCCATTTGGCCAGCTCGAGCCGCGTGTGCGGCTTTCCGGTTTCGGCCAGTGCCGGAGCCACTGCGCTCAGCACGTCCGGTTGCAACAAACCCGCCGCTTTGTTCGGGCGCGTGAAATCGCCGCGCGTGAAAATGTAGCTTTCGCGCGGAACCGTGGTATCGCGCATGACCATCGCCATCACGGCATTGCCCGATTGTTTTTCCCGCACGGCACGCGCCGAAGCAAATGCCGCATCCACCATCGTTTGCTGTTCGGGCGAGCGCGCATTGAGCGGCAATTTCAAAGCTTCAAGCAATGCCGCGCCGCGCGCATCGTGCGGCGTTTCGGTAGCAACTTCGATTTTGAAATGGCCTATGCCGTGGTTGGATTCGGCTTCGTGGCGCAGGATGAATTGAATCTGGCGGCTGGCGAATTCTTTCGGCTTGGCAAAGACGAAAACGGCTTCGCGGGGTTTGGTTGTGTCGTTAATTGCCCAGCTTGTGCGACGGTCGCCGTCCGCCGCCGCGCGCGCCGGCATCGCTGTTTGTTCGTCATCGGCAAAGGCTTCGCTGAAACGATGCTGGCCGCCTTCGGAATCAATGTAAAACTCGCTCAAGGCGAACGAACCGTCCGCCGCCAAACCGGAGCCGTGTTTCGGCAAAGCTTCGTGCGGCATCACTCGCAAACGCACGGCGGCCACGCGCGGCGAAGCGATCCTGACCAAAATGCGATAAGCGTCGTTCACTGCCGCATTCGACGCGATCAAAAATGAACCGTCTTCCAATTGCTGCAATTTGCCTGCGGCTTCGGTGTCGAATTTGACCGGAT
>CAZRXE010001251.1:0-6044 GCA_964603695.1 uncultured Heliomicrobium sp. | reverse complement strand
TTCTTGTTGACGTGGGGCAGCGGGCGCGGGCGCGGCAGTGGTCGGGTTCTGAGACGGAAATTGAAAGAGCGGATCGTTCAGCAAACGCAGCACTTGTTCGCCCAGCGAGGTTAGAGAAAAAAGTTCTCCGCCAAACTGGCCGCGCACGGCTTGCGTGGAAACCAGACTGATGGATTGCAACTCGCGCAACGGCCCGACGACATCTTCCGGGAATTTCAGTACACGGACGGCGACGTCCAAGACCAGTCCCGACCCTTTGTCTTTCAGCGCCTGCAACATGTGCCGCTGCAAATCCGAAAGCCGCCGTGCAATTTCCGCCAAAGTGTTTGGATCGTACTGAGCCGCCATCATAAATTTCCGCCTTTCGTGATTGGTTGGGCATTTCGACAGGGGTCGAAACGCAATTGTGATGAGATGAAGTGAATGCTTGAACCGGCGGGATGATACTGTAGCGCGCCGCCCGCTCACAAGATAAGCAAACGGCGCGCGGTTGCGGGAAAGTAAGGCTTATTTCGTCAGCGGCACGCGCAGCAAATGGCCAAGATACGTCACGTAAACTTTGCCTGCCGCCGCGTCCACCCAGATGTCCGCGCTGCCGATTTTGATTTCCGGCAATTCGATGGCGGGCGCGAACGTGAACAGGCGCGCGTCGTAACGCCCAATGACTGTGGCTTTCTTTTGTTGATCGTAAATTGCGGCCCAGAATTGATTGGGCTTTTCCGCCGAACTTTCTACATGCTGCAGCGGGCGGGAGGCTTGATCTTGCAGCGGGCGGAATTCGCCTTTGACTTGCTGCAACGCGCCGGTTTCGGCGTCGAGCAAGTAATACGTGCCGCCGGTGAAGTCGCGTCCGTATTGATAATGCCCCTGGCCGAGCAGGATTTTGTTGTGCGCGGCGACGAAGGCCAGCGGATAGTGATTGGCTAGCTGCGGCGCGTTGACGATGAATTCGCGGCCTGTCGCTGTTTGGATGCGCGTAACCTGCACATCGAATTTATCCGCGCTTTGCACCGTCTTTTTCGCCACCAACCATTTGCCGTCCGGCGTGGCAATGGAGTTGAGATAAGTCCCGCTGACGATTTTTTCAGGGCTTTTGGTTTCTTCCAGTTTCCAGATGCCGGCGTCGCCTTCAATTCTGGCGATTGAAAACCACGCATCGCCGGATTTCGAGCGCCAGTCCGTGGTTGCGCCCGACTGGGTGCGAAGTTCTTTCAACCAGTCAGGCGTATTCAAAAAGCTGTTTTGATAGCCGCAAGCGCGCGGTTCCTGCGCCGAAGCGCCCAGCCGTCCGGCTGCGAATGCACGCCATTCTGCCTGCGAATTGACCGGGCGGAGAAGCTCGTTTTTTTCCGGCTGAATCAAAACGCGAAGCTCCGCGCCTTCCAGGCAGGCAGTGAAAACTCTGCGGTCATCGTTGGCCAGCAAAACTTCCAGCCCCGGAATCCGGTCTTCCATCTCGTAGCGCAATTTGAATTCGCCCGTGCGGCTGAATTGATAAAACATTCCGGCCAGTTGTTCTCGCAGCGTAGGGTCGTTTTTCGGAGCGCGGCGCAGCCCTGTGTTCAGCATAATTCTGCGCCCGCCTTGTTTGCTCAGCCGCAGATATTCAAAGCGCACGCGGTTGGATTCAAATTCGCCGAAAGCGCGACGATTTAGTTTCAGGTTTTCGACCTCTTCGCGCGAAGTGAATTCTTTCAAGTCCAGCAGTTCATTGGCCGTCAGCTGTCGCACCGATCTGCGACCTTCGGAATTGTGCAGGCTGAGTTCGGCCTGTCCCTGACGAACGCGGATGATAAAGCTTTGATTGACACCAGGATTGTAGCTTGCAACCAGGGCGTAAATTTCATCGGGCGCGTTTACGCCAATTACTTCCCTGCGCATTTTTTCTTCCCACTGTGTGACGGACGGGCTGCCCAGAGCGGCGTCCGTGCCGAGGCGTTCGCCCAAAATGCGCGCTTCGCCGGGATGTTTGGCCCAGATCAATTGGCGTGCTTCGGCGCTGTCTTCCACTTCCAGGTAATTTTCGGCGGCAGTCAGAGTTTGGCTGACACTGAGCAATTTGCCGACAATTTCCACCGGCAGTTTTTCGCGAACGTAGCGCGCAGCAGCCAGCAAAGCGATTTGCGCGTTGGCGTCTTTGCCTTTCAACACGTTGTTGCAATTGTCTTCATCGCCAAGCAGCGCGGCTGAGATGCCGGCGGCGTAACCGCCTTTTTTGACAAGCGCGGATAATTCGTCCGCCACTTGTTTGCGCATGCGTTGGCGCGATTCCAGCGCCAGTTTCAGCGCGTCCAAATCAACCAGGCCTTCGCCGATGCGTTCAATCAGGTTCAAATCGGCCACCGTCAAAGTGCAGCGTTCGGCAACAGCAAGAATTCGCCGTGCGGCGAGGGGGTCCGTGGCGCGCAAAACTTTGGCGCGCGCAAATAGTTTGGCGGCCAGACTCTCGTTGATTTCCACCTCTTCTCTTTCGTCGTAAACGCGACCGATGCTGACCGGCAAAGGTAAGGTTTTTTCGGATTGAAGATTGGTGATTTCGGCAATTTCCTTTTTGCCTTCGGGCGTGATGACGTGGCGGGCGAAGGCTTCGATTGCGGCCACAGCTTCCTCGTCGGAAAAACCGCCAACTGCCGCGCCGGCTTGCGCCAAGGCGGCGATAAAAGTTTCGCGCAAGATTTCATTGGTTTCGCGTGCCAGCGCACGTCGCAAGGCCGGATTCGCCTGCGGGTTGCGATAACGAATCAATACCTCCGCCGCCACGGCGCGAATGGTGGCATCTTCATCGTTGTCCAAAACCCAGATCAAACCCGGCACACTTTCGGGCAAGTCTATCCTGGCCAGACTACCCAGATAAGCCCAGCGTTCCAGACTTCCGCCCCAGTTTGGATCGCTCAGCCAGGGCAACAGGGTGCGCGCCACTTGTTGCGCGGTTTCTTTCGCTTCGGGTTCGGTGGCCAGAAATGCCGCCAGCGAACTGACCGCCGCCAGATGAATGATGCGGTCACTGCTGCCGACCAATCGCATCGTTACCGGTAACCATTTCGCTGGGTTCTGCTGAATCGGCAGCCACAAAATATTGAGCCTGCCGCCATCGTCCGACAGCGCGGGAAATTTCAAAAGTCCGCCCTGGTCAGAGCCGGTTTTTGACGGTTCTTTTGGTTCCGCCAGCTTCACGCCGCTCAGCATCGGATCGGCAAACAGCGATAAATACCATTCTTCCTGTCCGCTCCATTCCGTGGCCATCAAACTTTGAAAAGCGGTTTGACGAACCGCGACCGGCGATTGGCGATTGACCACTTCGGCTTTCAACTGTTGGCGCAGCGACTCAGTTTGCACAGTGTCGCCGCTGCGCTGCGCCTGGTCGTAAATCATTCCCCAGGCTTGCGCGGCGCGAAACGGATCTGCGCCGCCGGTCATTGCCTCCACCAGCGGTTTGGCCGCGTCCCAGTCCAGACGCGCCAGAGCCTGCACGGGTGCCAAATTCATTTGATTGCTTTGGCTCAGTTGCCGGACGTCTTCGATCAACTCTCCGCGAAAATGCGGACTGTTCAATCGCAGCCAGTATCGCAGCGGCTGCTGCCAGCCTTCGTTCTGTTCTTTTTCCGCTTCGATCAAAACCTGGCGAACGCGGTCGTAAGTTTCCGTCGTTTCTGGCAAGACTTGCGTCAATTGGCTGAACAGCCACGGACGATTTTCGCAGGCTTCCAGAATTCGTTCGCGCACGTTGTCGGAAGGTTTGCTTTCGCCCATTGTTGTGACTCTGTAGCGGCGATTGCTCCAATAAGCGATCAGCTCATTGATGGGCGCGTCATCGGCGGGCGGTTTCTCCAATTCTTTTTTTGCATCACGTTCCGCGCTGTCAACCGGTTCCTCGACACCTGGTTCCAACGGAGGCTGTTTGAGCAATTCGCCGACGGCAGCGGCAATCTGTTCGACTTGCGGCTGCGGCTGACGGCTTTGCGAAAACAATGCGGGCGGAATTAACAGTCCGGCCAGCAACAGCGCGACAAGCGCAACGGAAACACGAGACAATGGCATACAGACCTCCTTCTGGCAGCCCCCCTTCTGGCAGACCCCTTTCGACAAAAACTTTCTGGAAATGCAAGCATCCGCTCGCCTGAGAGCGCAAACATCCGTGCCCGCCTTCAATTCATAACTGTACCATTTGCGCCGGCTTCGCCTATCATCGCCGGGCGAGAACACACCATGAATGAAAAAAACTTTTCCACCGCAACTGCGGCCAAAGATGCGCCGCTTCGCAACGACATTCGCCGGCTTGGCGATTTGCTTGGAGAAACCTTGAAACGATTGGGCGGCAAGAAACTCTTCGAGACTGAAGAGCAGGTGCGCGCCCTGTGCAAACAATTGCGCGCCGAACCTTCGCCCGCGACTGAACGCCAATTGAAACGGCTTTTGCACGGCCAGAATCTGGACGAAGCCATCGGCTTGATTCGTGCCTTTTCGGTTTACTTCCAATTGGTCAACATCGCCGAACAACATCACCGCACCCGCCGCAAACGGTTTTACGAACTGCATACGCCGGACGAGCCGCAGCGCGGTTCGTTGGCCAATGCCCTGCGGCAAATCAAAACTGAAAATGCTTCGCTCAGCACGGCCGAACAGCGAAAGCGATTGCAGCGCGTGATTGACCGATTGGAAATCAGCCCCGTGATGACTGCGCATCCGACCGAAGCCGCGCGGCGGACTTTGCTGGAAAAACATCGCCGCGTGGCCGATCTGTTGACGGCGGTGGACGACGCCAATCTGCCGCCGCGACGCCGCGACGAACTGCACGCCGCGTTGGCCGCCGAAGTCGAATCCATCTGGCAAACGGACGAGGTCCGCCATGCGCAACCCACAGTGCTGGATGAAGTCAACAACGTGCTGTTTTACTTCGATTCGTCGCTTTTCGATTCTGTGCCGAAATTGATGGAAGAATTGGAACTGCGGCTGGAAGAAACCTTCCCCGGCGTCAAACTGAAAGACGGGGCCGCGCCGCTGCGTTTCGGTTCGTGGGTGGGCGGCGACCGCGACGGTAATCCGTTCGTTAAACCGGAAACCACCTGGGACACGCTGCGTTTGCAACAGCGGCTGGCGCTGCGCAAATACCGCGACGCTGTGCAAAGCTTGGCGCGGCGCTTAAGCGAATCGTCGCGTTATTCCACTGCCACACCGGAGCTTTTGGCTTCGTTGGAAAAAGACGCCGTGGAATTGCCCGTCACGGCCGGCATCGTTGCGCGGCAAAACCCCGAAGAACCCTACCGCCGCAAACTGACCTTCATCCACGCCCGTTTGCTGAACACGCTGGAACGCAACGAAGAATTGGACGCCGCCCTACGCATCGAACGGCCGAACGAATTGATTTCCATTCGCCCGGCCCTGCCGATCATCGCCGCGCTGGGCAAATCGAAAAGCGCGCGCAAAAGTGTTTATCAAACAGGGCGGCAACTTTGGCAGGATTTGCAGTTGGTGCGCGACAGTTTGCGCGCGGCCAAAGCCGATTACGCCGCGCGTGACGTGGATCGCTTGATGCGACAGGTCGCGGTTTTCGATCTGCACCTGGCCACGCTCGATATTCGCCAACACAGCCAACGTCACACCGAAGCCCTGACCGAAATCACCACCGCGTTGGGTTTACCGAAAAATTATTTGCAGATGACGGAAGACGAACGCGCAGCCTGGCTAACCGAAGAACTTTCCACGCTGCGCCCGCTGGTAGCCACCGACGCGCGCTTTGGCGAAGAAACCACTGAAACGCTCAATGTCTTTCGCGTCGTTCGCCGCGCGCTGGAAGAAATCAGCAGCGCCGCCATTCGGACTTACATCGTCAGTATGACGCGCGAAGCCAGCGATTTGCTGGCCGTGCTGGTGCTGGCCAAACAAGCCGGCTTGAAGCAACTGGCGGTTTCGCCGCTGTTTGAAACGATTGACGATTTGCGCCGCGCACCTGAAGTGATGGCGCGGTTGTTTGAAAATCCCGCGTACCGCCGCTTGCTCGAAGCCCAGGGCAATTTGCAGGAAGTGATGATCGGTTATTCAGACAG
>CAZRXE010001250.1:0-1837 GCA_964603695.1 uncultured Heliomicrobium sp. | reverse complement strand
GTGAACGGGGTCAATATTCCCGTCGGCAACATTTCGTTTGATGCGCCGAACTGGACGAATCAACGGAACGTCGTGGTCAACATTGACTTCAACCAAAGCGACAAAACTCAGCATCGCGGGCGCTTCACCTATAATCGGCTGCGCCTGATTGACAACACCGCCACGCTGCCCGTGTTTTTCACGCTCCAGCCCACCGATGGCCGCTTATTTTCGTACACCTTCCTACACACGTTCACGCCGAAGCTGACCTACGAAGCACGCCTGTCGTATCGGCGTTTTGTGAACGATCTTCCGATCCCGGATTTCGCGTTTCCGATTGCAGGCTTCAATGCGTTCCCGAATGTTGGCCTGAAAGATTTGGGCATTGACATCGGGCCAAATCCGAACGCGCCGCAATTCAACACGGAAAACAATTACCAACTCATCAACAACTTCTCCTATCTAGCTGGCAATCATTCACTGAAGTTCGGCGCGGATGTGCGCAAGAGCATTTCGCCGCAAACCTTCGTGCAACGCGAACGCGGCGATTATCAATACAACACGACGGATCGCTTCCTGCGCGACTTGAACCCGGACTTCCTGGCTGAACGCAATGTCGGCGCGTCGAAGTATTACGGCGACCAAATTCTGTTCTTCGGCTTTGCGCAAGACGAATGGCGGATGCGCCCGAACGTCACGTTGAATGCGGGCGTGAACTATGTCTATCAACAAGTGCCGTTCGGTGCGAGTTTGCAAAAGCTCAACGCGATCTCGAACGTGCCGGGATTGATTACGTTCGGCGAACCCAAAGCCCAAACCAAAAACTTCGCGCCGCGTCTCGGTCTGGTGTATTCACCGAATCACGATTCCGGGCTGCTCGGCTTCCTGTTCGGCAGTGGCGGCAAGAGTTCGATTCGCGCGGGCTTCTCGATGGCTTACGATGTGATTGTGGACAACCTCTACATTTTGTCGAGCCCGCCACAGGCGCAAGTCACCGTCAACATCCCAGCGAACCCGATCACGACAGGCTTCCTGGCCAGAGGCGGCATTCCCAACACGGTGCCCGCCACCAACGCGTCCGCAGCCGCAGCACGCGCGGCGACCAGCGCCTGGGTCGAGGATCAAAAAGTGCCGTACGCCATGTCATACAGCTTGAGCATGCAACGGCAATTCCTGACGAACTGGTCGTTGGAAACGCGCTATCTGGGCACACGCGGCGTGCATCTGCCGACGCAAAATCGCATGAATGTGCGTTCGCGCGTGACCGACTCGCTGTTTCTGCCGACTTATCTGACGCGTCCCTCTCAGGCGGAGTTGGATAGATTAACCGTGACGCTCAATGACATTCAGGCGCGGTCGCGCTTTGTCCCAGCCTTTGAGCAAGCGGGCTTCAACGGAGCCAACATCGTGGCGTTTGTCTCGAACGGCAGCTCGACCTATCACGCCTTCTCGACGCAATTGACGCGGCGCTTCACGGGCGGGTTCCTCGCCAATGCCTCCTACACCTGGAGCCATTTGATTGACGACTCGACTGCTGAAGTGTTCAGCACCGTGCTCAGTCCGCGCCGCGCGCAAGACTTCCAAAACATGCGGGCCGAAAAAGCAGACTCGATTTTGAATCACCCGCATCGGCTGGCGCTTTCCGGCATCTACGACATTCCGCTTTTCACCAAGAGCAGCAATCGTTTCGTGCGTTCCATTTTCGGCGGCTTCAGCCTGGCCGGAACCTACACCTACGAAATGGGCGAAAACGTGACGGTGTTGAGTGGCAATGACGCGAATCAAAATGGCGATGCGGCGGGCGACCGCTCCATCATCAACCCGAACGGCGTCAAAGGCACGTCCAGTCTGGTCACGG
>CAZRXE010001249.1:0-2522 GCA_964603695.1 uncultured Heliomicrobium sp. | reverse complement strand
ATATGCCCTCGCCGCTGGCCGTTCCGCCAGTTGAAGGTACGGCCAACGATGGCGAACCAATTACGCGCAAGGCCGACGCCAAGGAGCCTTTCTCCGCGCTGGTCTTCAAGATTATGGCCGACAAACACGTCGGACAGCTTTCGTTCACACGGATTTATTCGGGCACGCTCAAGTCAGGTTCCTACGTACTTAATTCGACAAAAGATACCAAAGAGCGCATTGGCCGCATCATGCAAATGCACGCCAACAAGCGCGAAGAAGTGGCAGAGGCTTATGCCGGCGAGATCGTCGCTTTGGTTGGCCTGAAGAGCGGAACAACCGGCGACACTATTTGTGTCGAAAATTCACCGGTGATTTTGGAAGCGATGGAGTTCCCGACGCCTGTCATTTCGCTCGCGATTGAACCGAAGACACGGCAGGATCAGGAAAAACTCAGTTTGGCGATGGGCCGTCTTGCCCAGGAAGACCCATCCTTCCGTGTGCATACCGATCAGGAAACCAATCAGACGATCATTTCAGGGATGGGTGAGCTTCACCTGGAAATCATCGTGGATCGTCTAAAGCGTGAGTACAACGTTGATGCCAACGTTGGTAAGCCGCAGGTCGCTTACCGCGAAACTATTCGCAAACCAGCGAAGGCCGAAGAAAAGTACTCGCGCCAGACCGGTGGTCGCGGCCAATACGGCCACGTGGTACTCGAAATCGAACCGAACGAGCCTGGGGCCGGCTTCGAATTCGTCAACAAGATCGTCGGCGGCGTGATTCCAAAAGAGTACATTCCAGCAGTTGAAAAAGGCATCCGGGAAGCTTTGGCGGGTGGAATTTTGGCGGGGTACGAATTGGTGGATGTCAAAGTCAATCTGGTTTTCGGCAGCTATCACGAAGTGGATTCGTCCGAAATGGCGTTCAAGATTGCCGGTTCGATTGCCTTCAAGGAAGCGGCCAGAAAAGCTTCGCCCGTTTTGCTCGAACCGGTGATGAAAGTCGAAGTGACGACGCCGAAAGATTACATGGGTAGCGTCAACGGTGATTTGAGTTCGCGTCGTGGTCGCATTGAAGGGATGACTTCGCGGCCCGGCACGGAAATCATCACGGCGATGGTTCCGCTGGCCGAGATGTTCGGCTACGAAACGGATTTGCGCTCGATGTCTCAAGGGCGCGCCGCATCCACGATGCATTTTCACCGTTATGAGGAAGCGCCGAAAACAGTGAGCGAGGCGGTAATCGCCAAAGTTCAGGGCGCAGCCAAATAAGTTTGCATCTCAAAGCTGAGCTTTGAGATGGGTTCAGGCGGATTGATTCCGCGCAATTCATAACAGAAACCTAGGAGCGATAAGTATGGCAAAGGAGAAATTTGACCGCAGTAAGCCACACGTCAACGTCGGAACCATTGGTCACGTGGACCATGGCAAAACGACGCTGACCGCCGCCATCACCAAGGTGCTGGCCAAGAACAATCCGAAGATCAATTTCCGCAGCTTCGATTCCATTGACAACGCTCCGGAAGAAAAGGCACGTGGAATCACAATCGCCACCGCCCACGTCGAATACGAAACCAAGAACCGTCACTACGCGCATGTGGACTGTCCAGGCCACGCCGATTACGTCAAGAACATGATCACCGGCGCTGCGCAGATGGATGGCGCGATTCTGGTTGTGGCGGCCACTGACGGCCCGATGCCGCAAACCCGCGAACACATACTGCTTGCTCGTCAGGTGGGTGTGCCGGCGATGGTCGTCTTTATGAACAAATGCGACGCGGTGGACGACGCCGAACTTCTCGATCTGGTCGAACTGGAAGTGCGAGAGTTGCTGTCGAAGTATGAATTCCCCGGCGATGACATTCCGATCATCCGTGGCAGTGCCCTGAATGCGCTCAACGGCGATCCGGAATGGGAGCCGAAGGTGGACGAGTTGATGGCGGCGGTAGACAGCTATATTCCGACGCCGGAACGCGCGATTGACAAGCCGTTCCTGATGCCGGTGGAAGACATCTTCTCGATTTCGGGTCGCGGAACGGTGGCGACGGGACGTATCGAACGCGGCATCGTCAAAGTTGGCGAAACGGTGGAAATCATCGGGATCAAGGACACGCGCAACACGGTGGTGACGGGCGTGGAAATGTTCAAGAAGCTACTGGACGAAGGTCGAGCCGGCGACAACGTGGGTTTGCTGCTGCGCGGCGTGGATCGGAAGGAAATCGAGCGCGGACAGGTAATAGCCAAGCCGGGTTCGATCAAGCCGCACACGAAGTTCAAAGCGGAAGCCTACATCCTGACGAAGGAAGAAGGTGGACGTCACACGCCGTTTTTCACGGGTTATCGTCCGCAGTTCTACTTCCGGACGACGGACGTAACTGGAGTGGCGAATCTGCCGGAAGGCGTGGAAATGGTGATGCCGGGCGACAATATCGCGATGACGATTGAGTTGATCACGCCGATTGCGATGGAGAAGGGGTTGCGCTTCGCGATTCGTGAAGGCGGCCGCACCGTTGGCGCGGGAACCATCTCCGATATCATTGA
>CAZRXE010001248.1:0-12492 GCA_964603695.1 uncultured Heliomicrobium sp. | reverse complement strand
GACATCACGCCCAAACAGGTTCACAAGGTTTTGCAGATTTACAGAAATCAGCGTCGGGACAAATACCCGCTGAAGTAAGTGAGAGAGCAAGAACAATCCGGCATCTAGACAGGATTCACGGGATTTCTTCAGGATTGACAGGATATTTTCTAAGAGATTGTCAGTGAACTTTTTGGTTAATCCCCTCAATTCTGTGACTTCAGTCTGGCCGCCAAGAGTAACGACATGCGCTATTGGTTGATGAAGTCCGAACCGACTTGTTTTTCAATTGACGATCTGGCGAAAGCACCGAAGAAAACCACTTGCTGGGATGGCGTGCGGAACTATCAGGCGCGTAACTTCATGCGTGAGATGGCTAAAGGCGACCCGGTGTTTTTCTATCACAGCAACGCCGAGCCGCCCGCCATCGCCGGTATCGCTGAAGTCGTCAAAACCGCTTACCCCGATCATACGGCGCTCGATCCGAATGAGCAGCATTATGATCCGAAAGCGACGCCGGAAAAGCCTATCTGGGAAATGGTGGACATCCGGCTGGTCAGGAAGTTCGCGCAGCCGCTCGGACTGGATGAGTTGCGCGCCGTCGCCGCTTTGCAAAAGATGGAATTATTGCGGCGCGGTTCGCGATTGTCCGTTCAACCCGTGACCGCCGCCGAATGGAAAGCCGTCGAAAAACTGGCGGATAAAAAAGCGAAAGGCTGATGCTTATGTCGAAAGAACTTCGATTCTCGCCGCAACTGTTCGAGTTTCTGACGGAACTCAAAGCCAACAACAACAAAGAATGGTTCGAGGCCAATCGCTCGCGCTATCTGGAATTCGTCAAGGAGCCGATGCTGGCTTTCATCGCGGCGGTTCGCCCGCGACTGGCTGAAATCAGTCCTTATCTGGTTGCCGATCCGAAGCCGAACGGCGGTTCGATGCTGCGCATTTATCGAGACATTCGCTTTTCAAAATCGAAAGAGCCGTACAAAACAAACGTCGCCGCGTTCTTCCCGCATCAGGCCGGCAAGGAAAACACGCCGGGCATTTACCTGCACCTGGCACCGGAAGAGAGTTTTCTGGCGGCGGGCATTTACCAGCCCGACACAGCCACGCGCCGCAACATCGCCGATGCCATCGCCAATCGCTCCGACGATTGGAAACGCGCCATTTCCGAACGCCAATTCAAAACCAAGCTTGAATTCATCGGCGAATCGCTGGCGCGGTTGCCCAAACAGTACGACTCCGATCACCCTTTCGCCCGCGACCTGCAACGCAAGGATTTCGCCGTGCAAGCGACTTTCACGCTGCAACAAGTCTGCGCCAAAGACTTTCTGGATCGCGTCGAAAACCTGTGCCTGCTCTCAAAGCCGATGCTGGGCTTTCTGGCGGCGGCGGCTGGGCTGAAGTGGTAAATGCAAAAAAACGCAACCAAATTGTCTTAAAGTCGTAGAGCTTGCCGCCTGATCTGATCGTCTGCACATCATTCAAATCCAGACACAATTCCAAACAAGGAGAAATTCATGCAAGTGAAAGTTCATGGCCTGTCGTTGTCACTGTTGCTGTTTGCGGTCGGGTTTATGTTGTGCGCCGGTTCTGCCTTTGCGCAGGCGAAACCCGAAGAAAAGACCGCCGCAACTGCCGAACGCTCAAAGGCGGTCAAAGAAACAGAGTCCGCCTGGAAGCGCGCCAAAAAATGGACGCTCGATTACGTGGACGCAATGCCGGAAGACGCCGTCGGCTTTAAACCGACGCCGGAAGTTCGTAGCTTCGCCGAACAGATGTTGCACTTGGCGTTCTGGAATTACGGGCTGGCGCAAGCCATTACCGGCAACCCGAATCCTTACGGCAAAGAGCAGGAAAATCTCGAAAAGAAGACTGAGTTCAAATCCAAAGCTGCGCTGCGCAAGGTGGTCGGGCAAAGCTATGATTTCGTGATTGAAGGCTTGGCCGGACTCGACAACGCCAAGTTGCTCGAAGAGGTCAATTTTTTCAACTCGAAAATGACGCGAATGTCCATACTCAGCATCGCGCTCGATCACCAAACCCATCATCGAGGGCAAACCACGATGTACCTGCGCTTGAAAGGCGTTACGCCGCCGCCTGAGCCGTAAACGAGTGCTGAATAGACAGGATTGTCAGGATTTCTTTCAGGATTTGCAGGAAACGGAAGCCCTGACAATTCTGCCGGTCATTCCGGTTTGCGCAGTTGGCGCACCTGTGAGACTTTTATCAGCATATAAATCTTGTTTATCGCAAAGGGAGTTTGGAGCATGCCAATGCAATTTGATTTGACCGAAGAGCAACTGCAAGTGAAGGGGATGGTGCGGGAATTCGCCGAAGCCGAAATCAAACCGCACGTGATGGAATGGGACGAAGCGCAGAAGTTTCCGCGCGAACTGTTCACCAAGATGGGCGAACTGGGATTGACCGGGGTCATCTTTCCCGAAGAGTACAGCGGCGCGGGAATGGGCTATGTCGAATATGCCACCGTCATTGAAGAAATCGCGCGCGTTTGCGGTTCGGTCGGTCTTTCGATTGCCGCGCACAATTCGCTTTGCACGAATCACATTTTTCAATACGCCTCCGAAGAGATGAAACGGAAATACGTGCCCGCCCTGGCCAAAGGCGAAAAGCTGGGCGCTTGGGGATTGACCGAACCCAATTCCGGTTCGGACGCTTCGGGCATGAAAACAACAGCGGTGCGGCGCAATGGCGGCTGGGTGCTTAACGGCTCGAAGAATTTCATTACGCACGGCATTTCGGCGGATGTTTGCGTGGTGCTGGCCATCACCAATCGCGAAATGCGTTCGCGCGGCATCAGCGCCTTTATCGTCGAACGCGGCGCGCCCGGCTTCATCGGCGGCAAAAAAGAAAACAAACTCGGCATGCGCGCTTCGGAAACGGCTTCGATCATCTTTGAAGACTGCTGGGTTCCAGATTCCAACCTGTTGGGCGAACAGGGCAGAGGCTTCGTCAACTCCATGCAGATTCTGGACGGCGGGCGGATTTCTATCGCCGCGTTGGCACTGGGCATTGCGCAGGGCGCTTACGAATCGGCGCTGAAATACGCGCAGGAACGAAAACAGTTCGGTCAGGCGATCTTCGATTTTCAAGGCATTCAATTCAAACTCGCCGACATGGCCACGCAAATTGACGCCGCGCGATTGCTCGTGATGCGCGCCGCCTGGCTGAAAGACAACAAACGCCCAACGACCAAAGAATCCGCGATGGCCAAAGTCTACGCTTCGGAAATCGCCGTCAAAGTCAGCGAAGAAGCCATCCAGATTCACGGCGGTTACGGCTACACCAAAGATTACCCGCCGGAAAAATTCTGGCGCGATTCCAAACTCTGCACCATCGGCGAAGGAACCAGCGAAGTGCAGCGGCTGGTGATTGCCCGCCAATTGGTGGCATCGTAAGAACTTTTATCACTCCCATAACCGCTGTCGGCAGAAAAGCTATTCGCTGCGGGTCTTTTTTGGAGCGGCCTTTTGCTGTTGTGATTTCGGATCGCGGGCGTAATAGCCTTGCCGTGTGCGAACCGAAAGTTTGCGGTTGCCTTTGGGTTCGACCGTGACTTTGACGCTGCGGAAGGTTCCGTCTTTGGCAGCGTTGGAGGGCGTGTAATAAACAACGTATTGCGTGCGCAGGTCTTTGGCGATTTGTTCGGCGATGACCGGCATTTCGCTGACTTCTTTAGGGAAGAAGGCGCGTCCGCCGGAATCGCTGGCCAGACGGGTCAGCAGTTCGCGGGCTTTTTTGGCGGGCGATTTGCCGAAAAGACCTTTTTCGTTGTCGTCTTCGTCAATGAAACCGACCAGATAAATTTGCGCTTCATCTTCTTTCAGCGCGTCCAGCACTTCTTTTTCCTTGACCGAGCTGTTCTTTTCCAAACCGTCAGTGATGACGATCAGGGCTTTGCGGCGCTGTTTGGCTTTTTGCTGGGCGTAATCGGCGGTGGCGATGATGGCGTCGAGCAGAGAAGTGCCGCCACTGCTGTAAAGCTCGTTGAGTGCGTCCTCCAGATCGCGGCGGTCTGGCGTGAATTCCTGGACCAGTTCCGGCTCGGCTTTGAATGAAGCGACGAAGGCTTCATCCTGCTGGCGCATGCCTTTGACCAGCAGTTGCGCCGCCTCGCTCACCTGTTGCAGCTTGGCGCGCATGCTGCCCGAAGTATCAATCACCAACCCGAAGCTAACGGGAACTTCTTCGCGAAGCACGGCCTCGATTTCCTGTTTGACCTTGTCTTCAAAAACCGTGAAGTCTTCTTTTTTCAGATCGAAAACCGGCTGATTGGCTTGATCGGTAACGGTCACGTCCAAGACCACCAAATCCGTATCCACCTTGATTGTTCCTTCGGGATCCAGGGTTTGCTCATCGGCCTGTGCGCCTTGCCGCCGGGAGCCTTGCCTTTCTTTTTGGTCTTTTTGGTCTTTTGACGGCGTGGGTGTTTGTTTGGGCTGCGGAGGGCGCGGCGGGTCTTGTGCGTTTGTGCGATGAATGGCATAAACGCTTACCAACGTCAGCAAACAAATGCCGGCAACGATGCGAAGCGAAAGACGTGTGGATTGAGCGAACTGCATAAGGTTCTTTCTCCGATGCAAGGGCCGGTTTTTCCGGCGGTTGTTTTCAGGACGGCGCGCGGATTATACATCCGGCAATTCGGTATCGCGAGCGGCTTTCGGTTCCAAACGGTTTCCGGCGTTCGCGAACGTGACCCTTGAACGATCATTCCCCGGAAAGTTTCCGGTTTTCGTATTTTTCCCGAAATGAAGATTGCAACCTGGAATATCAATTCGATTGGCGTGCGCTTGCCGCACGTGCTGGATTGGGTCAAAACCAATTCACCGGACGTGCTCTGTTTGCAGGAAACCAAGTGCAAGGACGACAAATTTCCGGCAGCGTCCTTTCAGGAACTCGGTTACCGCGTCCAGACATTCGGGCAGGCGACTTACAACGGCGTGGCTACGCTTTCGCGAATGGAAGCCGCCGACGTGCAGCGCGGATTTCCCGGCGACGCCGAAGATGCTCATCGCCGTTTGCTGGCTGCCACTTTCAATGGCGTCAAAGTCGTCAATGTTTACATCCCGAACGGTTCGGAAGTCGGTTCGGAGAAATATCAATTCAAGCTCAACTGGCTGGCCAATTTGCGAAAGTTCCTGGACGAACATTGCGACCCGCAACAGCCTCTGGTGTTGTGCGGCGATTTCAACATCGCACCGGAAGACCGCGACGTTCACGATCCGAAATTGTGGGCCGGACAGATTTTATGCAGCGACGCCGAACGCGCCGCCTTGCAAGTGATTGAAAACTGGGGCTTGGTGGATGTCTTCCGCCAGCATCACGAAGACGAAGGCGTGTTTTCATGGTGGGATTATCGCGGCGGCGGTTTCCCCAAAAATCTGGGCTTGCGCATTGACCATCTGTGGGCGACCGAATCCCTGGCCGAACTCTGCGCCGCCGTCTGGATTGACAAAACGCCGCGCGCGTTGGAACGCCCATCGGATCACGCGCCGGTGGTGGCGGAGTTTGAAGTGGAGTGAGGGGAATCGTTATGAACAATCATCTTCCGTTTGCAAATTCGCGCCGTGACTTTCTCTTCCGCGCGGGCAATGGATTCGGCGCGCTCGCGCTTTCGTCACTGTTGGCGGGAAACGCCGCCGCTGCCGAAAAGGAAAGCAAGAAGATCGTTAATCCGCTCGCGCCCAAACTGCCGCATTTCGCCGCCAAAGCCAAATCCGTGATTTTTCTGTTTATGGTCGGCGGCCCCAGCCAGATGGAAACTTTCGATCCGAAGCCGGCGCTCGACAAACTCCACGGGCAGCAGATGCCGGCGAGTTTCGGCGAGGTCAAAAGCCAGTTCGTCAAAGCCGGCACGCCGTTGATGGGCAGCGCCTGGAAATTCAAAAAGTATGGGCAATCGGGCATTGAAGTTTCAGACCTGTTGCCGCACACGGCGACTTGCGTGGATGATCTGGCGATCATTCGGTCGTGTTACACCGAAAGTTTCGTTCACGCGCCGGCGATGTATCAGATGATGTCGGGCCGCGTGCTGGCCGCGCATCCGAGTTTGGGCAGTTGGGTGACTTATGGGCTGGGCAGTGAAAGCGAAAACCTGCCGGCTTATTGCGTGATGACCCAGCCGCAAGGTTTGCCCGAAGGCGGTTCGCCGATGTGGGGCGCTGGCTATTTGCCCGCCGTGCATCAGGGAACTTTGTTGCGGAACGGTTCGACGCCGATTTTGCATCTGGCTCCGCCGGCGGAAATCGGTCGCGAGCAGCAGCGCGGAATGCTGGATTATTTGCGGCGGATGAACGAAATGACCGCCGGCGAAGACGCCGAACTGGCCGCGCGCATTTCGTCTTATGAACTCGCTTTTCGCATGCAGCAACACGCGCCCGAAGCCGTTGATCTCGCCAAAGAGAGCAAAGCAACCAAAGAGCTTTATGGTCTGGACGATAAGGAAACCAACGAATTCGGCACGCGCTGTTTGCTGGCGCGGCGACTGGTCGAACGCGGCGTGCGTTTCGTCCAGCTTTATTCCGGCGGCGGGCCGGTCAGCGTGCAATGGGACGCGCACGACAACATCAAATCCAATCACGAACAAATGTGCCGCTGGACGGACAAACCTATTGCCGGTTTGCTGAAAGATTTGAAAGGTCGCGGCCTGCTCGATTCGACGCTGGTCGTCTGGGGATCGGAATTCGGTCGTACGCCGGTTTCGGAAAACGGCAAAGGCCGCGATCACAACCCGACAGCCTTCACGATGTGGATGGCTGGCGGCGGCGTCAAAGGCGGCCAGGTCATCGGCCAGACGGACGAAATCGGTTTCAAGACAGTCGGCGCGCGCTACCACCCGCGAGACATTCATGCCACCATCTTGCAGCTTCTAGGCTTGGATCAAATGAAGCTGACGTTTCTGCACAATGGCCGAAATGAGCGGCTGACAGATTTCGGTGGAAACGTCATCGAACAGGTAATTGCTTGAAGAGTGTTTACATTTTTCATTTGAAGATTTGATAAAGGAGACTTCCCCAGAAATGGTTTGCCCGCAATGCGGAACCCGTGTGCATCGTTCTCATTCCAGAAACTTCGCGGAAACCGCCGTCAAGTCAGTCACTCCCTACAAAATTTATCGCTGCACGGATTGCGGCTGGCGCGGAATGCTGGCGCGCGAACGGAAATCCGCGCCGATTCAATGGCGCGTGATGCTGATTTGGGTTGCCGGTCTGATGATTGCTCTATTAATCGGCTTGTACGCGGCGAAGGTGTTGGCTGCGGAATAAAAATGGCGGAAAGCCGAAAGCGGCGGCTTTCCGCCATTCGTTGTTAATGAACTCCTGCCGGCAGCGAAGAACTGCGCCGATCAATCGCCGTTGCCCAGCCATCTTCAATCCCACCGATGAATCCGTGGAACTGAATGTCCGTGCCGGACAACACCAGCAAAACATCGCCCGGCCCGATGCTGGGGTTTTCAAGTTTGAATTTCAGGACGGTGGCGTTGCCGTTTTGTTGTTCCAGCGTTTCAAAGCTGAAGTCATTGGCTTCGACCACCAAAGTTTGCGAATTGGAAATTTCACTGCGGCCTTCCGGCATGCATACCTCACAAGATGAAATGTAGATAAACAGTAGGACAACCTGCCGAGGTTGCCTCGCGTGGTTGAAAGACGTCTTTGCAGCCAACAGGGCAACCTCGGCAGGTTGCCCTACTTTTATTTTGCCGAAAGCCGTTTCACGATTTCGCCGCTCGTCAGCAGAGTTGTTTGCGATTGGAAATCCGCGTCGCGTCCGAAGCGGCGATAGAGTTCGGCGATTTGTCCGGTTTGAAACTTATCGCCGGTGTTGTGAATGGTCAGCGGCGCGAGCGGCGCAACGGCCACGGCGGTCGTAAAGTCTCCGGCGCGGCGCAGCCCCGGAATCGGCAGCCAATTCAAAAACGCTTCGTCGCTGGAACTTTTGAGTTGCGCGGCGTCAACGATCATTCGGTCAATCTGTGGCGCGAAGCTTCTGGCCAACAGCGCCGGCGTTCCTGCCTGATCCAAACCAACGACGCTCAGCTTGCCTGTCTGATTCAAAAATGCCACGGCGGTCAAAATGTCTTGAATGCGGTTGGCGGCGTCCGTGCGGTTGTAGGTCGTAAAGTATTTGTACTTAGTCTGCGCAACTTGATGCGCCGGAAAGCAATTGATTGTCGCCACAGTGTGACCGGCCTGTACCAGCGAGGCAATCAGCTCATCACGTTCGCGTTTGGCTTTCGCGGCAGCATCGCCGTCCAAAACTTCAGCGGCGGATAGCACCAGCACCTGCGATTTTTTCTCGGCGTTGTCTTTTTGTTGAATCGTCAACTGAACTTTGTCGCCGCGCCCGGCGCGCGAAAGCGTTTGGCGCAAGGTGACAACGCCGCCGCTCGCGGTTCGTTCGGGCGAACCGGCGATGATGTCTTTGGGCTGCGGTGTTTCGACCATCAGGGAATATTTCAGTGCTTCGCCAAAGCTTTCCTTGAAACTTTGCAGCGAAGCCGCGTCGCGCGGCCAAGCTTCTTCAAACTGTTTCTTGCGCTGTTCGATCAGGAATTGCGTCAACTGCGTTTCGTTCAATTCGCCTGCCGGACGCGGGCGGCCAAAAAACACCATCAATTCCGGCAAGGTCGGCAATCCGCCGGTGCGTTCTTTGAGCGGCGTGGTTTCGGTGCGACCCAGCATCCAGCGCGCGAACCAGCCATAAACGGCTTCGCGGCTTTCCTGGTTGTAATTGTGCGGCGCATTGATCTGGACGGCTGTGACTTTGTCTTCCGCGCCGAACAAGCGATAGATGCCGCGAATCGCAGGGTATTCGGAGGTCGGCAGGTTTTTCGTCCAATCGCCAGTGGCTGATACCAACATCATCGGGCGCGGCGCGGTCAGCGCGGCGATTTCCACGTTGTTTGTGTCAATGCGCAGGTTCGGCGCGTTTTCGCACAGGCTGCCGCCCTGCATGATGAAGGAAACCATATTGACCGGCGCGGCTACTTTGATGCGGTCGTCCACGGCGGTCAGCAAAAAGGTTTGTGTGCCGCCGCCGGATTCGCCCGTGCAAGCCAAACGCTCCGGGTCAACTTCGGGCAGACTGAGCAGAAAATCCGCCGCGCGGATGCTGTTCCACAATTGCAGCCCCAGCAGATTGACTCCCCACAGAGCTTCGCGCGCGGTCGCGTTGTGATCGGCGAATTTGTGCGAGATGCCGACGTTGTCCACATAACCGACCATGTCGTAACTGAGCGCCACATAACCTTGCCGCGCGAAACTGATGGCGCGCGACGGGCCGGAATTGAGCGGCGTGTTTTCCAACCGGCCATAGGTCCAATGACCGTGCGGACACAGCACCGCAGGCAGCTTTTTGTTCTGGCTGGCTTTCGGGCGATAAAGATTTCCGCTGAGGTAAACGCCGGGATACGTTTCAAAATAGATTTTCTCGATGGTGTAATCGCCGCGTTCCACCTTGTCGAAAATGACCGGATTGAGCGGAGTTTTCGGTGGCGTCGGCCACAAACCCGCGCTGACCAGAATCTGTTTTCGCAGGCGGGCGGCGCGCGCCAACCATTCTTCCTTCGAGCGATATTCTGGCAGCGAGTAAGTCAAATCCAAATGACGCGCTTCGCCCAACCGGCTGTCTGTAGCCGAAGTTCCTTGCGTGAATGTTTTGCCCGTCATCGCCAGCAGCGCAAGCGCGGTTGCCAGGATCGCTCCACCACTCCGCCTCAACAGTTTTGTTTTCATGATCGTTTTTCCGCCGTCGCCTTAATCATTGCTTTCGGCATTGCTTTCGGCATTTTCAGCGGGAAAGCTTTGCGCCAGTTTTTTGGCATCGTCTTCGCCCAGGCGTTCACGCAGGAAGCGCACAGAACTTTGGTAGGCGTCATCAATTTGTTTCTTGCGGTAGTCCTCGAATCGAACCCATTGATCGTTGACCAGCACTTCGATCTCTCCCGTGTCAGAATTCATTCTGGTTTGCAGAGACATTCAACCGTTCCTTTTCAACCTTTGAAATCCATTTCCCGCCGAAGGGGCGCAAGTTCTGGCGTTCGGAAAGTCCGCTCACGGCATCGCACCAGAGCTCGCGTTCATCCGTCGGCTTTTTGAATGTGATTCGGAAATGATGTTGGCGTGGCGCATCATCTCAATCGCCGTGTGATCGGTCAACCGGCGATTGAGGCTGCAAGGTTGGAGGCAGGAGAGCTTGTTAGAGCTTGTTATTACCCAAATCTTTTCACTTTTGGCTGGTGGGATTCGGGAGCAGCGAAACTCAAACGATTTGGGTAATGACAAGGGTGGGAGAGGTGTGCCTCCGCTGATCTACCGGATGGCAATGCGCACTTTGTTGGCGAACTGTCCATCGGCGGCGAGCGCGACTTCCACTTCGCCGCGTCCGGCCAGCACGCGCGGCAGGCGCAGGTTGATTTGATCCAGGCCGGCGAATCCTGGCGTCGCGCCGGCGAAAAGCACTTCGCTGGTCGTCCCGCCAATGGAGGCGCTGACTGCTGCCAGATCGCTGCGAAACCGTAGCCCTGTGCCGTACAAAATCAAAAAGACTTGATCGCTGGATGCGCCCACGTCCGGCCCCAGATCAAGCGGCACGGCGACAAAGCGGTTTTGCGCCGCATCGAACCGCGCGACGGGTTCAAAGCTTTGCGAGCCGTCGGCTTTCAGGCGAAAGGCGACGGCGGCGGCAACGCCTTGCCCCGAAGCGTTGGCTGTGAATAAGCCCGGAGCGACGCTTGCAATATCCACCACGCCCGTCGCGCCGCTGCTGACGGTGAGCAAGGCCGGGCCGTTCGCCGTGCCGTGCGGGATTTGGTAGTTGATCTGCGTCGGCGATACGAACAACAACGGCGCGGCGCGTTCGGTACCGGTGACATCGCGCACTCGCAAAATGACGCCTGCCAATTGCGTCGGCAAAGGCAATCCGACGGCGGTTTGCGTGCCGGTCGCCAGATTCGCGCCGAAGCCGGCGACGATGGTTTCAGGCGCGAGCCGTCCGTTCATAAAGCTGGCTGAGGACAGGCTGGCGAGAACCGATGCGCCGCCATCGAACAATTCCGCGCTGGAAAACGACTGGCTGAAAGGCAGGTGGCCGCCCGCGACCAGGACTTTGCCGTTGGGCAGCAAGGTCGCTGTTTGACCGATGCGCGTTTCGTTGGCGGCGGCGGTGAGCATCCAGCTTCCGGCTTGCGGATCGTAAAGCTCTGTCTGATTGGTCGGGCCGCCCGCCATTAGCACTTTTCCGCCGGGTAGCAACAGCAGTGAATGAGAAATCCTCGGCAAAAGCAGGTCGCCGGTTCGCGTCCATCGCCCTGTTACCGGATCGTAAAGTTCCGTGCTGGTCAAAATGCCGTTGTCGTCCGGGTCGCCGCCGCCCGCGATCAATGCTTTGCCGTTGGCCAGTAAAATTGCCTGATGAAGAAAGCGTGCGTTGTTGAATTCGCCGGTCGAAGTCCAGCGATTGGCGGAGGGATCGAAAATTTCCGCGCTGCGGAGCGCGTTTTCTCCATCCAGATCAAGTCCGCCCGCCGCCAGCGCCTTGCCGTCCGGCAACAAGATCAAGGAAAACCCCGCGCGCGCCGCATTCATTGTGCCGGCGAACGTCCAGGTGTTGGTTGCCGGGTTGTAAATCTCAGCCGAAGCGCCGGCGATGCCGCCTGCCATCAGCACTCTGCCGTCGTTGAGCAGAACTCCGCCGTGAAAAATGCGAGGTTCGCGCAAATTGGCGGCGGCGCTCCAGGTTCCGGTGTCCGGGTCGTAAAGTTCCGCGTTGGTAATGAATGGGGAGCGACTGCTGCTTCCGCCTGCAATCAGCACTTTGCCGTTGCCCAGCCGGAAGGCCATGTGATCGAACCTTTGCAGCGCGGGACTGCCGGTTGCGCTCCATTTGCCCGTGGCCGGATCGTAAAGTTCCGCGCCTTCGGCCAATGTGCAACAAGGTTCCGTCACGCGCACGCCGCCCATCACCAGCACTTTGCCGTTCGTCAGCAAGGTAGCCGTATGACGCGCCCGCGCCGTGCCCAGCGAACCGGTCGCGCTCCATACCGGTTGTTGCGCGCGGGACTGAATCGCACCTGCCAAAAAGCAAACCAGAAACAGCAAAAACGTGAACGACACGGGATACCGCCTACCCATAAGCGAATTCTCCTTTATCTTGAATTGGATTCGTCTTGAATTCGCCCGTAACGGTACGATTCAGCCAGGACAGCGGCGAGCAAGGCTGTGACACTTTTTTCAACCGCCACAGCCATCAGCGAGGTTGCGCTGTGGTGGCCGCAGCATTTCTTTTTTTGGGAAGATGCTAGGCAGATGGACAAAAAGTCCACGAGATAATCGCTGTTTTTCATTTTCCATTTGTCATTTTTCAATTGTCATTTGCATTAGGTACGCGCCGGCTTCGGGCAATGACAAATGACAAATAACAAATCCAAAATGGAAAATGAGATTGCCGACAAATTTTGGCCCGACTACTTATTTGGGCAACAGTTCCTGATAC
>CAZRXE010001247.1:0-2303 GCA_964603695.1 uncultured Heliomicrobium sp. | reverse complement strand
CCTTCTGAACAACGGCACGCTGACAATTACCAATTGCCACATCACCGGCAACACAGCCGTAGGCGGCGGAGGCATCAGCAACACGCTGGGCAATTTACTGACCCTGACGCAATGCACGGTTTCCAATAACACGGCGACGGGCAGTTCCACCGGCGGAGGCATCGCCAGTTCCGGCGGAACGACGATTACCAATTCGACCATCAGCGGCAACGTCGTGACCGGCAGCAGCGGCGGCAACGGTGGCGGTCTCAGGTTATCCAGCGCCGGAGCCAGCATCGCCAACAGCACGATTACCAACAATTCCGCTGCCGGCGTAAGCAGTGCGGGCGGATTGCGCGACAACCTGGCACCGGTGAACATTCGCAATAGCATCATTGCCGGTAACTTGAATAATGCGACTGTGCCGGATGTTTTGTTTGCCGGCGGCGGCGACCTGCAATCGGGCGGATTCAACCTGATTGGCAATCGCGGCACGCTGACGTTCAGCGGAACGAACGATCAAAGCGGAACTTCTGCTGCGCCGCTCAATCCGCAACTGGCTCCGCTGGGTATTTTTGGCGGGACGACACCAGTGCACGTGTTGTCCCTGACCAGTCCGGCATTCGACAAAGGGGCCACTGACGTCGGCACGACTGATCAGCGCGGGTTTAACCGCCGCGCAGACATTGCCAGCATTCCCAATGCTCCCAACTTCGGAGACGCCAGCGACATCGGCGCAGTCGAAATGCAGGCCGTCTTTGTCACCAATACGAATGACAGCGGCCCGGGCAGTTTGCGCCAGTTGATTTTGGGCGCGCCTGCCGGGTCGGACATCATGTTCGATCCCACCGTTTTCAACACTGCACGCACGATCACGCTGACCAGCGGCGAAATCGCCTTCAGCAAGAACCTGACCGTCAGTGGCCCGGGTGCCAATCGGTTGACGGTTTCGGGCAATAACGCCAGCCGGGTTTTCAACATATCGGGCAGCGGGTTGAACATCGCCATCAGCGGCTTGACGATCAGCAATGGCCGAGTAGGCGCAGGCGGCGGCGGAGTTGCTGTTAATAATTCGATAGGAACATTCGCGGATTGCGCTTTCACCGGCAACACGGCGGTGGGGAACGAAGGCGGCGCGGTTCAATTGGCGAATGCGGGCGGGACGTTCACAGGTTGCACTTTCAGCGGCAACACGGCGGGCGGTAATCGTGGCGGCGCAGTTTCCGTGGAAAATTCCAGTGCGGCATTTACCACTTGCACGGTCAGCGGTAACACAGCGAATTTTGGCGCAGGAATCGCTCTGTTCAATACTAGCGGCAATCGGACGCTTTCGATCACCAATTGCACGATCACCGGCAACACCAGCTTTGGCAACAACGCCAGCGGTTTGCTGGTTGAAGTCGCGGCTGGTTTGACGACGACGGCCACCATTCGCAATTCGATCATCGCCAACAATAGCGGCACAGAGAACGTCAGAGGCTTGCTCGGTGGCGCGCTCAGCCCCGCCACGCTCATCTCGCTGGGCTTCAACCTGACCAGCGACAACTCCACGACCTTCCTGAATCAAGCGACCGACATCACCAACACAAATCCGCAACTCGGCGCGTTGCAAAACAACGGCGGCGCGACTCCGACGCACGCGCTGCTGCCGAACAGCCCGGCGATTGATAAAGGCAGCGCAGTTGCCGGTCTGACGACTGACCAGCGCGGACGCACGCGGCCATTCGATGTCGCAGGCGTTTCCGCAGCCAACGGAGGCGATAGTTCTGACATTGGCGCGGTAGAAATGCAGGCGAGCATCGTCAGGAATGACGAAATCGTTGCCGTGGCAGGCAGTCTGCGCCAGGTTATCGCGGACGCGCCCGCTGGCGCGGAAATCCTGTTTGACCCGGCGTTTTTCAATGTCCCTCGTAGCATCTTCGTCTCCGGTGGAGAAATCTCGATCAACAAAAATCTGACGATTGTCGGCCCCGGCGCAAACCTGCTGACCATTTCCGGCGCCAACCTGAACCGCGTCTTCCGCATTGCGGGCGGCGGGCTGAACGTTTCCATCAGCGGCTTGACGATCAGCAATGGAAAGGCGGGAGATGTGGGCGGCGGCATCGTCAGCGACAGCAATCTAACCTTGACCGCGTGCGCGATCACCAACAACGAAGCCGGAAGCGGTGGTGGCGGTGTTTATGTCGCTGGCGCTGTAGGCACGTTCACAGATTGCACCTTCACCGGAAATCGGGCGGCGGGTTATTTCAGTGCGGTCAGCCTGTCGAATTCAAGCGGAGCATTCACCAATTGCACGATCAGCGGCAACACGACCACTGGCACAG
>CAZRXE010001246.1:0-1519 GCA_964603695.1 uncultured Heliomicrobium sp. | reverse complement strand
AACATCGAAATCGTTTCCATCACCAACGGCAGTGCAAAGCGCGCGACCAACAACAGCGACACGACGACTTATTATTCGGGCATCGCCTGGTCGCCCGACGGCAAAACACTGTTTTACAGCAAGCAACAAAGCTGGGTGTTGCTGTCGCTGATTGAAAATTTTGAAAAGTAGAGTGGCGGTTTTCAGTCGCCGCCTGTGCCTTGAGAAGTGTAGTGGGCAAATTGACGCTTGCTACACTTCGTACCTGTGACAACTCGAAAGCAGGTCGCAAACACATCAACCCAGGATTTCAGGAGATTTTTAATGCCGACGATTACAGATCCCGTGCTTTTAGAAACGGCCAACTCATTTGAACAATTGGCCGATGAAGCCTTCAGCAATACTTCGGCTGACGATCAAAAAATAGAATTGTTGAACGCCTTGTTCGCTTCCCTGAAGGCTTATTCCAGAGCGTGGAAATCGCGTGTTGCCTCCGCGAATTTGCTTGACGGACCGGGCTGCCCGGACGGGTGGGATGCCTGCCCGGATGGTTCCTGCGTTCCGTCCGGCGCGGGCTGCGGCGAAAGCCTGAATTTTGTTGATGGGAAATTGATTCTCAAACAGGAAAGCAAAGCAATCGAAGGACAGGTGGAGCCAGGCGTCGGCGAAAACGGACTGGAATTCGATGATGCAAAAAAATTCCTGACCGGATACATCACCGAAGCGGCGAGTACTTACTTCGATCTTGCCCAAACCGAAGAATTAAAACAGCAAACCCGGTTGTTACTGGAAGTCGCGATGTTGGATTTCAAATCTTTCGTTGCCGCCAAAGCAACGCCGCCGGTTGTGGTCGAATAGCGGCGGGACTCGGCGAATTGGAGTGGGCAATGAGCGACGAGCAAATTCAGGTTTTTATTCAGGCCGGCGGACGCAGTTCGCGAATGGGCGCGGACAAATCCTGGCTGGAAATCAACGGTCGCCCGATGATCGAACACGTTCTGGCGGCGGCGCGTCCTGTCGCCGCCGGTCTTTCCATCGTCATTCATCCCGACAATCCGAATGCCGCGCGTTATGGCGAACTCGCCCAGCGTTGGCGGGCGAGCTTGCTGAAAGACTTGCACGATCATCAAGGCCCGCTCGGCGGCATTCACACGGCGTTGGCGAATTGCCGCGCGGGCCAGGCGGCATTGATTCTGGCCTGCGACCTGCCGTTTTTAACAACGGAGTTTTTGGAATTCCTCTGCCGCAAGCACCACGCCCGCGCGGCGCAAGCAACCGTGCCGCTTGGCGCAGACGGCCGCTTGCAACCGCTGGCCGCGATTTATGAGCAATCTTGTCTGGCCGCTGTCGAAGAGAAGCTGGCGCGGCAGGAATTGAAAGTGGAGCGGCTATTGGACATTGTCCGAACCGAGCGAATCGCCTTTCAGGAGTTCGCGCATTTGCCGGGCGCGGCAAAATTTTTCCTCAACCTCAACACGCGGGAAGATTGGTCGAAAGTCGCGGCACGCCCGTAGCGCCAGCTCTGGGAGCGCACGCGACC
>CAZRXE010001245.1:0-3862 GCA_964603695.1 uncultured Heliomicrobium sp. | reverse complement strand
GACGAAGCCGATTTCGCCGGCTTTCTGGAATTGCTGCCGGCGAAGCAGGACGGCCGCGAGCTTCGGCACGTGGTGGAAGTCCGCCACGACAGTTTCTTAAGCCCGGCCTTTGTCGCCTTGGTGCGGCGCTTTCGCATTCCCGTCGTATTTGCCGAGCATGCCAAGTTGATTCAGCACCGTTGCCGCTGCGAAGGACTGCGCGCCGAACACCGATTTCGTTTCGGCGAGCGTGGTCCCGAGCAGCGTCCGCGCTGCCGGATAATCGCCGGCTTCGCGCCGTGCGGCGATCTGTTGAAGCATTGCTTCCAGGCGTTGCTCGGCGACGGCGGCGTTCGCGTGTGTACGCTCTCGCAGCAGGCGCTGACCGACCGCGCCGAGACCAATCGCGGCCAACATCAGGGCCGTCGCCATCAACCGTATACGTAAGGTCTGCTCTGCGATCATGTCAGGGATTCCTCGCGCAGCGAACCTATTATGCCCGCGCCGAACTGCCGGCGCGGATGTGTCAGCGACCGGAAGGCGCGTCCGCGCCGACCAAAGCGCCATTGCAACAGCGAGCGAATCGCTTCGATGCCATCCGTCCAGCGGATTTTCTTGCCTGTGTTCGCACTCCGCGCTTCGTATCCAATCGGCGTTTCAAGAATTGGCAGACCGAGCAAGCCCGCTTTGGCAGTCACTTCCGTGCAGAACTCGAATCGTTGACATTCCAAAGCGAATAGGCGCAGTACATCGGCGCGAAACAATTTGAAGCCTGTCGCTTCATCCGTCAGTCGCAAGCCAAACAGCACATTTGCCAGCCCTGCCAGCAGGCGATTCATCAACCAGTTTGGCGCTTGCATCCTGTGCGGCCAGCGTCTCCGCAAAAACCGTGAGCCATACACAACCGGCGCGTGTTGCTGCAGTGCCGGTGCGAGTAGGCGCGGATAATCCTGTGGGTCGTATTCGAGATCGGCATCCTGAATCAACACGTAATCGCCCGTCGCGTGATACAGCGCGTAGCGAATTGCCGAGCCTTTACCGCCATTCACGGCCTGCCGCAGCACACGCACACGCTCGTCGTTCCGCGCGACGGACAGCGCTGTTGCTGCCGTGCCATCATCCGAGCCGTCATCGCAAACGAGCACTTCCAGCGTGACCGCCGGCGATTGTAAATCCACCGCCAGCACACGGTTCAGCACGATGGCGATGGTGCGTTCTTCCCGATAGGCGGGAATAATCACACTGAGTTTCATACTAATCCTTCGATAAATGTGGAGCAGGTTCTCAACAAGCTGCATTGATTGGCGACGAAACAGATTGAAAATCTGCCTGACGCTTTTCAAAAGCCCAGGCCGCTGTCGTCAATCCTGGCCACAACATCCACAGCAGCCACGTCCAGAGAGGTCGTTCGAAGTGCAGTTCCAGTTTGTGCCGTGCCGCCGGGACGTCAATCGCCAGGTAATCAGGAGTGACTCGCCGAATCGGGACTGATATGCCGTCCAGCGAAGCGCGCCAACGCGGATGCCAGCTTTCGCGTACGATGAAGGTGGTAGCGGCTTCGGCTTCGACTTCGGCGCGGATGTTGGAATTACTGCGTGCGACCAGCAGTGTGCGACCGCGCGGCGCGAATCCCGTTGCGCCGGAGCCGTGATGCGCCAGCACTTTGTTTTCGAGCGGCAGTTCCGAGGTCAGCCAGCTCAGCCCCGCCGCGCGGGCGGCGAAACGTCCGGCGGGTAATTCGCCGACTACCTGCACAGGACTGACCAGACCCGGCGCAGGCAATAGGCGGAGTTCGTAAGCGTTCGTCGCTTTGAGTACCTCACCGACCTGAAGTTCGCCGGGCCGACCGAGTACCAGCGGCGCATCGAACACCCAGGCCGCGCGCACGGGGTCGGTCAGGTTGCGATGATAGGCATACGTCGGACTGGATTGCAGCGCCGCGCCGCCCATCACGACATTGGCTGCGCGCCCCGCCGTCACATAAGGCAACATCATTGACCAATGGTGTGCCGCCCCGCCGTAGACTTGCAGGCGACCCGGCGGCGCACTGATCATCGCGTTCATCACGAAATCTAGCTGATCGCGTTCAATGCCGGGCAGATCGGTGGCGACCTTGACACGACTGTGCAAAAGACGTGCGCCGGTGGTCGTCGCCAGCAACGCGACCATCACTGCCGCGACCGGCGCGCACCAACGCATTGCCCTTCGCCGTCGCTCGTCGGGAGGCAATTGCCTGGATCGTTCGACCAGCGCCGCAACGCCGATGCCGACGCACATCGCCAACAAGATTTGCAGCGGACCGATAAATCGCACGGGCGATAAAATGTCGTCGCCGATTTTCGGCAGGTGCGGCCCCAGACCGAGCAACAGCGCAAACGCCGCGCCTGCCGCCCACAAACGCGGCAACCAGCGCGTGCGAGCCAGGCAAAACACCAGCGGCAGCAGCGCTGTCAGCACACAGATTGCACGTCCTTCGTCGAGCATTTGCCCTTCGACAAACCAGCGTGCCAGTTCAATAAAGCCGGGGCCGATTTCATCCGCCGCCCGATGCGGAAAGCCGCCGAAGCCGTCGTAATCCACCAGCACCGGCAGCCACGCGCACGCTGAGCCGAGCAGCAGCAATCCGCCCAGTACCATCAGTCGTGACCATTCATCGGACAGCCGTCGGTCGCGAATTTCGCTCCACAGCACGCCTGCCAACAGCGCCAATCCCAGCGCCACGCCCGCGAAGGGATGGCACAGTCCGACAAACACCCCCCACGCGAGCGCAGATGCGAGTCCACTCTTTCGTTCGAGCCAGTTCGTCGAGTGTGCCAGCGCGAGCGGAAACGCGGCCAACGCCCACGCCTGTGTGTACAGGCCCACGGTGAATGTACCGTCCGCGCCATGTCCCCAGCGCGAACTGCCGACCGCAAACGGAACTGCGAGTGCCGCCCCCATCGCCTGCCACGAAGTGCCGCCCGCAATCCGCACCGCGCGATACGCCGCCGCTGGAACCAGCACGAGCGGGACGAAGATGCCGAGTTGAAAACAAACCAATGGCGATAGTCCCGTCACCGCTGCGAGCAGTGCGGGCAAAGCCTGCGGCAACACCTGATAGTAATAACCCGACGCAAAGCCGGAGTTGCCGCTCGGATTCCACCAATTCCAATCGCCCGCACGGATCGCCGCCGTCAATCGCACGAGTTCGCCGTAGTGAAATGAATTGTCGCTGCCGGCGGGTTCTCCAGCGAAAACAGGCGAAAAGCACCAGCAGAGCAGCGTAATGAGCAGGACGAGCAGGACGAGCGGGAGACTGCGATGAATTGCCGCCCACGGTCTATGCCCCGAGAGAAACGGCATCCCAGCCATTGATAATCCGTGTGCTGAAGTTTCGCTCAGCGTGGCGGATAGTTGTGCGGCATTCATCGTTGTGTCTCCTTCGATTGGTTTAGTTAGTTTTGCGGGTCAAGCACTAGCGTCTCGTTATGATTCTGGTTCGACCCCTGCAAAGGGCCGCTGGTTGAAGTGGTCAGGAACTGTGTGCTGCCGGTGGTTCGGTTGACGACCTCACCAGTCAGCCACAACTTCGGCGCGTCGCCCTGTGCCACCACAACTTCGGCGCGCACGAGTTTGCTGATTTCACCGCGCCCCATTTCACCGCGACTCAGCACCGTGGCGCGGATTTGGTTCGGTTCCAGCGCGACTGACTCCTGCCTCAGCACCGTGCCGTCGGCATCCAGAATGCGGACTTCTGCGTTGATGAGCCGATTGCTTAGATTGGTGAGCGTCGTGCGGAAGGCTTCGCTATAGGTGAGGCCGGCGGAACCGAGCGGAATCGTGCGCAGGCTTTGTGTATCGTCCGCATTCTGGTTCTGTGCCTGCGTCAGATTGTGTCCAGCGG
>CAZRXE010001244.1:0-5776 GCA_964603695.1 uncultured Heliomicrobium sp. | reverse complement strand
CATCGCGCAGCAGATCTTTAGCTTTAAGCGTTTCCGGCATCATTCCCAAATAAAGCTCTCCACCGACGATCAGCATTTCGACTGGACTAATGCGCGGCGAACCGTCCTTGCGCAGCGTGCCGAGCAGTACCACGCCCGCGCGTTCAAAAACTTTTTCGCCCGCCTCGGCCAATTCAGGCGCGACGGTTTTGAATTCGCTCCAGTTCATGTTTCCTCCTGAAATGTTTGCGGCCCGTCCGGGAACGTCGCGCACCAACTCGGCATCCCCAGGCCGATCTAAGGCTTGTGCGGCGGGCATTCTACTTCTTTCCACTCGCCGGGCTGAAGACGTCCAAGTTCCCACGCGCCGATTCTTTCGCGAATCAATCGCAAGGTCTCAGGAACGCTTCGTCTGCTGGGTATAGGCCTTCAGAACGGCGACAGAAGACGAAGTCATTGGCGTGGATGGCAAGGACGCGCGTCGCCGCCGGTGATCGAACCTTTGGTCACCGGCGGCAACGTGGCTTTAAAAGTTAATCATGTGTCCGCCCAAACCGTGCGCAGCTTCTTTAATCGCTTCGCTCAGGGTCGGGTGGGCGTGGACGTTGCGGGCGATTTCTTCGGGCGTCAATTCGGCGTAACGGGCCAACGTCAGTTCGGGCAGCAACTCCGTCACGTCGGGGCCGATCAGGTGTGCGCCGAGCATTTCGCCGTATTTTTTGTCGCTGATGAGTTTCACAAAGCCCGTGGCATCGCCTAGTCCGTGCGCTTTGCCATTGGCCGTGAAGGGGAATTTGGCGACGTTCACATCATAGCCGCGTTCGCGCGCTTGTTTTTCGGTGTAGCCGAAGCTGGCGATTTGCGGTTGGCAATAAGTAGCGCGCGGCATCATGTCGAATTCCAGAGTGATGGTGCGCGAGCCTTTGATGTTTTCGGCAGCAATCACACCCATTGCTTCGGCCACGTGCGCCAACATCAGTTTCGCCGTCACGTCGCCGATGGCGTAAATGTGCGGGACGTTGGTTTGCATCTTCTCGTTGATGTCAATCGCGCCACGATCCGTCAGCTTCACGCCTGTGTTTTCCAAACCATAACCTTCGGTGCGCGGTTTGAAGCCGATGGCTTGCAGCACTTTGTCTGCTTCCAGCGTTTGTTGTTTGCCGTCTTTGTCGCTGACGGTGACGCGGACGTTCGCGCCAGTGTCTTCGATCTTTTCAACGCGCGTGCTGGTAAGCAGCTTGACGCCGGCTTTTGAGTATTGCTTGGCCAGTTCCTTCGAAACTTCTTCGTCTTCCAGCGGCACAACGCGGTCAAGGAATTCGACGATGGTCACGTCCACGCCGTAATTGTTCATCACATAAGCGAACTCAACGCCAATTGCGCCCGCGCCAGCAATGATGATGCTCTTTGGAAGTTTGTCTTCCATGATCTGCTCTTCGTAAGTGACGACGCGCTCTGACAGCGAAGAGCCTGGAATCAGCCGCGTCGTTGCGCCGGCGGCAATAATGCAGTGTTTGAATTTGACGGTTTCGCTGCCGCCTTTGTTGAGCGTTACGTTGAAGGTGTTGGCGTCGGTGAAGGTCGCCCAACCGTCGAATTCGTCAATCTTGTTTTTCTTCATCAGGAAGTGAACACCTTTGACGCGCCCGTCGGCCACTTTGCGGCTGCGGCGGAAGGCTTCGCCGTAATCGAAGGTGACTTTGCCTTCGATGTTGATGCCGAAAGTCTTGGCTTCGTGATTCAGAATGTGCGCGAGTTCCGCATTGCGCAGCAAAGCTTTGGAAGGAATACAGCCGACGTTCAAACAAACGCCCCCCCAGTATTGTTTTTCGATAATTGCCGTCTTCAGTCCCAGTTGGCTGGCGCGAATGGCCGCGACGTAACCGCCCGGCCCCGCGCCCAGAACAACAACATCATATTCTTTCGTCATAAATTTCCTTTGTTAGAGTGATGATATGGAGCGCACCAGCGTCCTAATCAGTACCGCGAGCGGTAGCAAGCGAGGTTTGCAGGTGCGACGCCGGCTACCGTTCGCGGTGCTGATTCGCCAATGATTCCACAACCGATTGTCCATCAATTCTTGCTGACGTCAACGCCCGCAAATTCCCGCAGGTAGGTATTGCCTTTGTACTCCAGTTCCTGACGCAGGCCGATTTTCGAGGTGTAGTAAGCGTGGGCGACGCGGGTTTTCAATTCGACAAAAAACTTCTCTTCCGGCGTTTTCGGGTCGCGTTCGCCGGCGGCAATGCGCGTCAGCAGCGCGATGCGTTGTTCCGCCGAAGCTTTCAATAACGGCAGCTTGTGCATTTCCGTCGAAAGCCGGTTGAGGCTCGCCAAGCCTTCACGCCATTGCTGTTTAACCTCAGCATCCGGCAATTCGGCCAAACGCCCGTCAATAAATTCCCCACACTTCGCCGCGCGCGCACCGGGCGAATGGTCGTCGGTCGGAATAATCAATTCGCTAAGTTCATCCACCAGCGCCAATTCCAGCACCGTGAAAAACTTCGGCGGCTTCGTTTGTGGGCGGGCCGCCGTGCGAGACTTCGCTTGCGGCAAAGCTGGAATAACCATCGCCCCCGCCGCCAATTTCACCATTTCGCGCCGACTCACGTGATCTGACGCCGCCGCTTCCTGACGGTCGCGGTTCTGTAACTTCTTCATAAATTCCCCTTCTTTAATTCTTCCGCCAAGTAATCGCAGGAACGCCAAGCCAGCGCCATGATCGTCCACGTCGGATTTTGATTGGCCGCGCTGACGTGGCTGCTGCCGTCCACAACGAACAGGTTTTTCACGTCGTGCGATTGTTGAAATTGGTTCAGCACGGAAGTCTTCGGATCGTTGCCCATACGCGCCGTGCCGAGTTCGTGGATGGACCAGCCTTCGGTCAGCATGTCTTTATTGACGCTGACGATTTCGATGCCGGCGGCTTCAAACATTTCCTGCGCGGATTCGACCATGTCTTCGCACATCTTTTTTTCGTTGTCGCCGAATTTGATGTTGAAGCGCAGCACGGGAATGCCCCAGCGATCTTTCACTTCCGGGTCGAGCGCGACGTGGTTTTCGTAACGCGACAGCACTTCTCCAAAACCGCCGATGTCCACAAAAGCCCCGGCGTAATCGCGGACGTTCTTTTTATAACTCGCGCCGAAACCCGGCTGGCCAATGGCGTCGCCGGGAAACATGCGTATTCCGCTGCCGCCTTCAAAGCCGTAGCCGCGAATGAATTTAGGATGTTTCTCAGTTAGGTTGCGGAATCGCGCCAGATAAAACCCGCCGGGACGGCCATCATCAATTGTGCGCGGCGCGCCGATCTTTTGTTTGTAAATGCCCGTGACGCCCGGCCCCATGACGTGTTCGCAAAAGTTGTGGCCGACGTGGCCGCTGGAATTGCCGATGCCGTTCGGATGTTGGCGCGATTTCGACAACAGCATCAATCGCGCCGATTCCAGCGTCGAAGCCGCCAGCACCACGACGCGCGCTTTGGCTTCGTAATTTTTACCGGTCACAGTGTCAATGAAAGCCACGCCGCGCGCCTTGCCCGTGTTGGCGTCCGTCAGCACTTCGCGAACGGTGGCGTTGGTGCGAATGGTCAGATTGCCTTTGTCATAGGCGGGAAAGATCAATCCGGTTGGCGAATCGAACGCCGCGTGAATGTCGCAGCCGCCCGCCCGACGCGCGCACGCGCCGCGACTGAAACAGCGCATCCGGTATTTGTTTTTGACGCCGTCCGTGGTCACGCCCGCGCGGTAAGGCGTCAAGGTTCGCCCCATTTTGGCCAGCGTGCCGCGCAAATGAACTTCGGCGTCGTTCAGCCGGACAGGGCGTTGAAAAAGGCTGTCGGGCAGGAACGGCAGATTTTCTTTGATACCGGAGATGCCGAGCAGCAGGTCTACTTTGTCGTAGTACGGCTGAATGTCTTTGTATTCAATCGGCCAGTTCACGCCGTAACCATCGCGCGAAGCGGCTTTGAAATCGTAATCGCTCAGCCGCAAAGCCAGTCGTCCCCAGATGTTCGTCTTGCCGCCCAGCGCGCGCGAACGCACCCAGGCGTAGTTCGTCCCGGTGAAAGGATGATCTTTTTCATCCACGACCAGATTCTTGCTGTAATCGCTGCCGCTCCAGGTTTGCGTGTAGCTGTGAACATGGCGCGCCTTGATGCCGGCGGCGTAAGGCGGTTTGCGAATGGTGTATTCGTTCGGTGTCAGCGCGTGGCGATCCGGCGGCATATCGCCTCGGCGCGGATGTTCGTAAGGCCATTCGGTGGACTTCAGTTCTTGGGTCGTGTCAATCCGCTTTCCGGCTTCCAGCAGCAGGACTTTCAATCCGTGCGCTGTCAGCGCGTACGCCGCCATGCCGCCCGCCGCGCCGGAGCCTACGACAACGGCGTCGTAAACTTTGTTGAGATTGACCGTGTTGTCGTTCGGTAAGTTGATGGTCTGTAGACTCATTCCCTGCCCTTTCGGAATTTTGTGTTTCGGTTGTTTTTGAATTTCGGCTGCGCGATTGGCGCGAAGGCTACCATCCGAACCAGGTGGATTCAATGCCTTCCCGGGGTGTAGGGCGTGCTATCATCTGCGCGCTCAAACGCGCCAAACCAAAATCTTCAACCAGGAAACATTCGATGATGAAAAAACTCCTGCTGCTCAGTTTGCTGCCTGTCTTGCTGCTGACCGTGTTTGCGGTTTCCAAACTTCGCCGCGCAGATGCCTTGTCCGCTGAATTCGATGTGATCATCGCGGGCGGACACATCGTGGACGGAACGGGCAATCCGTGGTTTGAAAGCGATCTGGCCATCAAAGACGGGCGCATCGCCGAAATCGGCAAGCTCGACGCCAAACGCGCGGCCACGGTGATTGACGCGCGCGGTTTGATTGTCGCGCCCGGTTTCATTGACGTTCACACACACATCGAAGGCGGCATCGAACGTTTGCCGCCGGCCGAGAACTTTTTGCGAATGGGCGTGACTTCCGTGGTGACGGGCAATTGCGGCAGTTCGGCGCAGTCTTTGAGCGAATGGTTCGGACGACTGGAACGGCTGGGCATTTCTCTCAATGTCGCTTCGCTCATCGGTCACAACACTGTGCGCAGCGCGGGAATGAACGGCAATTTCGACCGTCCGCCCACCCCCGAAGAATTGCAAATGATGCGCGATCTGGTTTCGCAGGCGATGCGCGATGGCGCGGTTGGCTTTTCCACCGGCCTGGAATACGTGCCCGGCACTTACGCCAAAACCGATGAAATCGTCGCACTCGCCAAAGCTTCGGCGGAATTCGGCGGCCTGTACGCCACGCACATGCGCAACGAAGACGCCACCGTCGAACAAGCCATCAAGGAATCTTTGGAAGTCGGCGCACTGGCCAATTGCCCTGTCGAAATTTCCCATTTCAAGATTTCGAGCAAAAGCCGCTGGGGCGCAAGCCGCATCACCATCAAAATGGTCGAAGACGCACGTGCGCGCGGCCAGCAAGTCACCGTAGATCAATATTTGTATCCGGCCTCCAGCACCGGCATTGGCATTTTGTTTCCTTCGTGGTTGTTTGACGGCGGCGACGCCAAAACCAAAGAGCGGCTGAACGATCCGCCGACACGCGAGCGCGTTCGCCGCGAAATGATCGAAAAGGCCAAAGTCGGCGGCTTCAGCGATTTTTCGTTCGCTTACGTCGCCAACCATCAGGCAGACCAAACCATCAACGGCAAAAACATCGCCGAAATCACGCAACTGAAAAAACAAAAGTCCGACGCCGCCGCGCAAGCCGAACAAGCCATAGAGATTCTGCTCAATGGCGGCGCGCAGATG